>JAKVPA010000005.1 GCA_022482495.1 Sphaerochaeta sp.
ATCCCCATCTACGTGATGTTCGCCCATTGGGGGCTGACAGACACCTATCTGGGATTGATCCTTCCGGAAGCGGTCAGTCCATACTACATCTTCATGCTTCGGCAGACATTCCTCTCTATTGATGACAGTTACATCGATGCGGCGAAGATCGACGGGTTGGGAAAGGTGGGGATCATCACCAAGATTTTGGTGCCGATGTGCAGCTCGACGTTGTTCACCGTCACGTTGGTCACCTTCACTTCCGGTTGGAACAGCTATTTCTGGCCGAAAATCATCGCCAAAGAGGAATCCCATCGTGTGCTTACGGTCGGATTGGCCAAGTTGCGGGAGACGTTTGCCGGCCAGGGGACGATGAACAATCATGAGATCATGGCGGGCGCGGTCATGGCGATCCTCCCGGTGGTAATCTTGTTTTTCATATTCCAAAAGTACATGCTTTCCGGGTACAGTAAAGCTGCAATGAAATGAGGAGGCAGTCAGATGCACGTCGTTGCACATCGTGGATATAGTGGGAAATATCCGGAGAATACCATGGTGGCGTTCCGGATGGCGGAAGAGGCCAAAGCCGATGAGATCGAACTGGATGTCCAATTGACCAAGGACGGTACGGTCGTCGTCATTCATGACGAGCAGGTTGATCGGACGACGGATGGAACCGGACCGGTTCGGGAATATACGTTCAAAGAGCTGGAAAAGCTGGATGCTTCCCGGATCCGGCCGGGTGACTATCCCGTCCAGCACATCCCTTCGTTTGAGGAATACTGTGAATGGGCGTCCCATGCCCACATCACCACCAACATCGAGCTGAAGACCGGATTGGTCTACTACCCGGAGATTGAGCGGAAGACCATCGGGATTTTGGACAAATATGGATTGATGGACCGGGTGATGTTCTCGTCGTTCAACCATCTTTCGTTGGTGGAGACGAAGCGGCTCGCGCCACAGATTCCCGTCGGCGCTCTGATTGGCAAACAGGGGATCGTCAATGCGGGCTATTACTGTGAGAAATATGGATTTGAGTACTATCATCCTAGTTATGAGGCGCTCACTGATGCAGCGGTGGCTGAGTTGAAGGCCCATCACGTAAAGATGAATGTATGGACGGTTGACGCCATGGGGCCGCTTGAACAACTTGCAGCCTGGGGTGTTGACGGGGTGATTTCCAACTACTGCACGGTGTGCCGACAGTATCTGGATGGAGCGAAATGAAACGGAAGGTTGTTGCGATCCTTCTCATGCTGGTGGCGGCGTTCTCCCTGTTCGCCGCGGACCGTGCTGACCAATTCGCCGAGGTGGTGGACCGCTCGTCGAATGCGGGAAACCTCACATTGTACTTCGTGGATCTGGATGTTCCGGAAGGCAGCAAGGACAAGAGCGGGGATTGCACCATCATCATCAGTCCGGATGGGAAGGTGATGATGGTCGATTGCGGCCATCCTGATTCGGGTAAGGATGTACGCCGGGTGATGGACGCGCTGGGCTTGAAGCGGATTGACATCTTCCTCAACACCCATCCGCATATTGATCATCTGGGTGCGTTCCCTGAGGTGGCTGACACGTATGAAATCGGAACGGTGTATCGGTCCGCGTTGGCGTACGATACCCAGTACACCCGGGCGTTCGATGCTGCGATCAAGACGCACAATCTCCCGGTCCAGGTAGTGGCGAAAGGGGATTCGTTCATGCTGGGTGATGCGGTGAAGGTTGAGGTGCTGTGGCCTGAGGGAGAAAAGATATCCTATCCGAAGGGATATCCCATGAACGCCACCCAGTTCATCAATGACCATTCCATTGCGTTGCGTCTGACATATGGGACGAGCACCGTGTTGCTCTGCGGGGATCTTTACCGCTCTGCGGAACGCGAGGTGTTGGATCTCTATGGGGATGCGTTGAAGAGCGTTGTAGCCAAGGCGAACCATCATGGGATCGATACGTCCAACCAACGCAAGTGGATCAAAACGGTGCATCCCCAGGTGGTCGTGGCGATGAACGATGTCATGGGAAGCATGGACGTGTATCGTGATTACGTGAAGTATGGAGCTACATTCTACCATACGTTGTACAATGGAACCGTTCGGGTCCGGTTGGATGACAAAAGCCATGTCTCCGTGCTCCCGCAACGGGAAAGTTGGGTGGATAAAGGCGGAACCTAAGCATGGATGTGCGTGGCATCAAGGATCTGTTCGAACAGTCGCCGATCATCGCGGCGGTGAAATCCGAAGAGCTTCTGCAGAAAGCGCTGGAAAGCGAGTGCATGATGGTGTTCATCCTGTACGGCTCGATCTGCACGATTGACGCCATCGTGGACCAGGTCAAGGCTCGGGGGAAGATCGCCATCGTCCACACAGATCTGGTGGCGGGGCTGGCCGGCAAGGATCCGGTCGGGGCGGAATTCATCCGCCGCCACACCAAGGCGGATGGAATCATCAGCACCAAGCAGCAAATGGTCCGGAGGGCAAAGGAACTGGGCTTGATCGCAGGAGAGCGCACCTTCATGATCGACAGCATGGCGTTCGCCACTGTCACCCAGCACCTTGCCACCTGCCGGCCCGATTTTCTGGAAATCATGCCCGGTGTGGCTACAACCATTATCCATGAGCTTCATGAGATGACGGATGTGCCATTGGTCGCAGGAGGGTTGATCCGGAACAAAACGGACATTCTCCGGGCGTTGGATGGGGGCGCCTGCGCCATCTCCACGACGAAAGCCGAGCTTTGGGCGCTGTAAGCCGCCAGAGATAAGAAAAAAAAGAAGAATTCCCCCTTGACATGTTTCAAGAGTTTTGGCTATGTTATTTGGGCACGCTCAAAAAACCAAGTTGATGAGCGATGGGTTTTTGACAGTTTATAAGTGAAGAGAAGAGAAGTAAAAAATTGACTGGACGATTGCCGAAAGGTCGTTGGTCCAGTTGGTGATGTGGAAGCTTGAGGGCTTCCTTGTCAATTCAGATACGAACAGAAAACGGGATCGAATAGAGAACGTTGGTGTTTGTTTGAGGGACTGGGGAGGATTTGAAGCAGAGATTTCCGGCGTGCCCGCGAGGGCTGCGCCGGGTTTCAATGACGGAGAGTTCGATCCTGGCTCAGAACGAACGCTGGCGGCGCGTCTTAAGCATGCAAGTCGGGCGGCAGCCGCAGCGATGCGGCGAGAGCGGCGGACGGGTGAGTAACGCGTGGACAACCGACCCTCCGGACGGGGATAGCCGCGGGAAACTGCGGATAATACCGGATACGACCCGGGGAGCGAAGGCGCTCCGGGGGAAAGCCGCTGCGGCGGCGCCGGGGGACGGGTCTGCGTCCCATCAGCTAGACGGCGGGGTGAAGGCCCACCGTGGCGACGACGGGTAGCCGGCCTGAGAGGGTGGACGGCCACATTGGGACTGAGAACGGCCCAGACTCCTACGGGAGGCAGCAGCTAAGGATCTTCCGCAATGGGCGAAAGCCTGACGGAGCGACGCCGCGTGGACGATGGAGGCCGTGAGGTTGTAAAGTCCTTTTCCGTGGGGTGAAGAGCCGTGCCAGGGAATGGGTGCGGGGTGACGTGACCACGGGAATAAGCCCCGGCTAACTACGTGCCAGCAGCCGCGGTAACACGTAGGGGGCGAGCGTTGTTCGGAATCATTGGGCGTAAAGGGCGCGCAGGCGGCTGCGGGAGCCCGGCGTGAAATCCACAGGCCCAACCTGTGGGGGTCGCCGGGGACTCCGCGGCTGGAGTCCAGGAAGCGGTTCAGGAATTCCCGGTGTAGGGGTGAAATCTGTAGATATCGGGAAGAACACCAATGGCGAAGGCGTGGGCCGGGCCATGGACTGACGCTGAGGCGCGAAGGTGCGGGGAGCGAACAGGTTTAGATACCCTGGTAGTCCGCACAGTAAACGATGTGCACCAGGTGGCGGGGGGCTGACCCCCGGTACCGGAGCGAACGCAGTAAGTGCACCGCCTGGGGAGTATGCCCGCAAGGGTGAAACTCAAAGGAATTGACGGGGGCCCGCACAAGCGGTGGAGCATGTGGTTTAATTCGATGATACGCGAGGAACCTTACCAGGGCTTGACATGCGCCGGGAGGGGGCTGCGAGGCCTCCGCCCTTCGGGGCCGGCGCACAGGTGCTGCATGGCTGTCGTCAGCTCGTGCTGTGAAGTGTTGGGTTAAGTCCCGCAACGAGCGCAACCCCTGCCGCCAGTTGCCACCAGGTGAAGCTGGGCACTCTGGCGGGACCGCCGGCGACAAGCCGGAGGAAGGCGGGGACGACGTCAAGTCATCACGGCCCTTATGTCCTGGGCCACACACGTGCTACAATGGCCGGTACAGAGCGCAGCGGAGCCAAAAGGCCGAGCGAACCGCAGAAAGCCGGTCACAGTACGGACTGGGGTCTGCAACCCGACCCCACGAAGTTGGAATCGCTAGTAATCGCGCATCAGCATGGCGCGGTGAATACGTTCCCGGGCCTTGTACACACCGCCCGTCACACCATCCGAGTCGGGGGCACCCGAAGTCGCCTGGCCAACCGCAAGGGGGCCGGTTCCGAAGGTGTGTCCGGTGAGGGGGGTGAAGTCGTAACAAGGTAGCCGTACCGGAAGGTGCGGCTGGATCACCTCCTTTCTGGAAAGAAAGGGCGCCGGAGGGCCTCACACCCGAAGGCGGAGACTGACGTACGTAGTACAGCCGGTGAGAGTCCGGCAATTCCTCAGGTTTCCACAAAACTTTTCTTCTCTTCTCTTATAGACTGTCAAGGGGACTGTAGCTCAGGTGGTTAGAGCGCGTGCCTGATAAGCACGAGGTCATAAGTTCAAGTCTTATCAGTCCCATGTTGATTTTTTACAGTTGAGCGAGAGGACGGGAAGGATGATATGGTCAAGCGAAGGAAGGGTTCGCGGAGGATGCCTGGGAGCCGCCAGGCGAGGAAGGGCGCGGCAAGCTGCGAAAAGCCGGGGGGAGGAGCCGACATCCCGAGATCCCCGGGTGCCCGAATGGAGTAATCCGCGCGGAGCAATCCGCGCGCCGCGGTGCTGAATACATAGGCGCCGCGGGGAGAGACGCAGGGGAGTGAACCATCTAAGTACCTGCAGGAAAAGAAATCAAACGAGATTCCCCCAGTAGCGGCGAGCGAACGGGGAGGAGCCCAAACCGCGGGCCTTCGGGGCCGCGGGGTTGTAGGGGTGCGCCTGGGATTTGGTCCCGGCGCGCGCCGCATGCACAGCGGAACGGTCTGGGAAGGCCGGCCGGAGCGGGTGAGAGCCCCGTACGCGAAGTGGATGCGGTGGCGCTGGGCGCGCTGCCTGAGTACGCCGGGACACGAGGAATCCCGGCGGAAACAGGGGGGACCACCCTCCAAGGCTGAATACTCGGCGGCTACCGATAGCGTATAGTACCGTGAGGGAAAGGTGAAAAGGACCCCGGGAGGGGAGTGAAAGAGAACCTGAAACCGCGGACCCACAAGCGGTCGGAGCCATGGCGACATGGTGACGGCGTGCCTTTTGTAGAATGAGCCTGCGAGTTGCCGTGCGCGGCGAGGCTAAGGGACAGGAGTCCCGGAGCCGGAGGGAAACCGAGTCCGAAGAGGGCGCGAGTCGCGCGGGGCAGACCCGAAGCCAAGTGATCTAGCCGCGGCCAGGCTGAGGCAGGGGTGGAACCCTGTGGAGGGCCGAACCTAAGTCCGCTGAAAAGGGCTGGGATGAGCTGCGGCTGGGGGTGAAAGGCCAAACAAACTTGGAGATAGCTGGCACTCTCCGAAATAGCTTTAGGGCTAGCGTCGCGCGGACCGCGCGGGAGGTAGAGCACCGGATAGGCGAGGGGCCGTCACTGGCTGCCGAGCTTAACCGAACTCCGAATGCCCGCGCGCCATACGCGGCAGTCAGGCGGCGACTGATAAGGGCCGTCGCCGAGAGGGGAACAGCCCGGACCGCCGGCCAAGGTCCCGAATGCGCGCCGAGTGGGAAAGGAAGTGCGGATGCACAGACAGCCAGGAGGTTGGCTCAGAGGCAGCAACGCCTCCAAGGAGTGCGTAACAGCTCACTGGTCGAGTATCCGCGCGCCGATAATGTAACGGGGCTAAGCGCGCAACCGAAGCCGCGGGGGCGGGCGCCGTAGGGCGTCCGTCCGGTAGGAGAGCATCCCGCATACGGGAGAAGCGGGGGCGGGAGCCCCCGTGGACGGGGCGGGAGAGAGGATGCAGGCATGAGTAACGTGAAAGACGGGTGGGATCCCCGTCCGCCGGAAGCCTGAGGTTTCCAGGGTAAAGGCAATCTGCCCGAGGGTCAGCCGGCCCCTAAGCCGAGGGTGAAGACCGTAGGCGATGGGAAGCGGGTCAACAATCCCGCGCCGCCGGGCGCTTACGATGGGGCGAAGCATTGCGCAGTACGCCGCGGGGCGGCGGTATGCCCCGCCAAAGCCGCGAGGCGCTGAGGGGTCCAGGGAAGTCCGGGCCCCGAGCCGAGCGGTGAGGGAGGGTCCTTACGGGGGCCTGAAGGGTGTGCTGTGCGGTGACGAGAAAGAACCCCTGGGTGCTACGCCCGGGACCGTACCAGAGACCGACACAGGTGGGCGAGCTGAATATGCGAAGGCGACGGAAGAGTTCGCGTCAAGGAACTCGGCAAACTGCATGCGTAACTTCGGGATAAGCATGGCCCCCGCGAGGGGGCCGCAGAGAAACGGCCCATGCGACTGTTTACCAAAAACACAGGTCCGCGCGAACCAGCGATGGGAGGTATGCGGACTGACACCTGCCCGGTACCGGAAGGTCAAGGGGAGCCGTCAGCGCAAGCGAAGCGGCGAGCCCAAGCCCCGGCAAACGGCGGCCGTAACTATAACGGTCCTAAGGTAGCGAAATTCCTTGTCGGGCAAGTTCCGACCCGCACGAATGGTGTAACGATATGGGCGCTGTCTCGACGCGAAATCCGGTGAAATTGAAGTCCAGGTGAAGATGCCTGGTACCCGTGGTTAGACGGAAAGACCCCGTGAACCTTTACTTCAACTTGGCGTCGGCGCGCGGACAGGGATGTGTAGGATAGGTGGGAGGCAACGAAGCGGGGCCGTCAGGCAACGCGGAGCCGCCGGTGAAATACCACCCTTCCCTTTCCGCGCGCCTAACCCGGGCCGCGAACCGGTCCGGGGACTGGGCCAGGCGGGAAGTTTGACTGGGGCGGTCGCCTCCTGAAGGGTAACGGAGGCGCGCGAAGGTCGCCTTAGGACGGTCGGGAATCGTCCGGCAAGCGCAAAGGCACAAGGCGGCCTGACTGCGAGGCGTACATGCCGGGCAGACGCGAAAGCGGGTCTTAGTGATCTGGCGGTGGCGTGTGGAAGCGCCGTCACTTAACGGATAAAAGGTACTCCGGGGATAACAGGCTGATCTTGCCCAAGAGTTCACATCGACGGCAAGGTTTGGCACCTCGATGTCGGCTCATCGCATCCTGGGGCTGGAGCAGGTCCCAAGGGTTTGGCTGTTCGCCAATCAAAGCGGTACGCGAGCTGGGTTCAGAACGTCGTGAGACAGTTCGGTCCCTATCTGCCATGGGCGCTGGACGTCTGAGGGGTCCTGCCTCTAGTACGAGAGGACCGAGGTGGACGGACCTCTGGTGTACCGGTTGTCCCGCCAGGGGCAGCCGCCGGGTAGCCATGTCCGGAAGGGATAAACGCTGAAAGCATCTAAGCGTGAAGCCCCCCCCAAGATGAGACGTCCCCGAGGGTATAACCCTCCTGAAGGAACCAGGGAGACTACCTGGTCGATAGGCCGGGGGTGCAGGCGCCGCAAGACGCACAGCCCACCGGTACTAATCAGCCGTGAGGCTTGGCCATATCATCGTTCCCGCCGTCGCGGGGAGGCTCGGGGGGCGTCCGTCCTGCGGACGGACCCGGAGCCGGCCCGGTGGCCACAGCAAGGCGGACATACCCGTTCCCATCCCGAACACGGTCGTCAAGCGCCTTCGCGCCGATGGTACTGCGGTTCTTCCGCGGGAGAGTAGGTAGCTGCCGGGCCCTTTCTTTTTCCTTTTCCAACACCCTTTCCCAAGGGTGTTTTTCTTTGCCCAATGAACGCTGACTTCTTTGTCTTGAGCAATGATACCATTTCAAGTACTATGGGACAAAGTAAGGAAGCGGTTGTATGCGAATCACGTTGAAGAATCTGAAGCGCTCCTATGGCCAGCTTCACGCGGTGAACGATGTCAGCCTGTCGATTCCCTCCAATACCATATTCGGAATCATCGGAAAAAGTGGTGCAGGGAAATCAACATTGGTGCGTTTGGTGTCACTGTTGGAGAAGCCGGATTCCGGAGAAGTATACTATGACGACAAACGTGTCGATAATTTGTCAAAAAACGAACTCATGATGCGACGCCGTCATATCGGCATGATCTTTCAGAACTTCAACTTGTTTTCAAGTCGGAACTGCGCCCAGAACATCGCATATCCCATGGAGATCAACGGGTACAAACCGGAAGAGATCAAATCGAGGGTGCATGAGTTGCTTTCCTTGGTGGATTTGGAAGGCAGGGAAAATGCCCGTATCAGCACGCTTTCCGGAGGCCAGAAACAACGGGTCGCCATTGCGCGCGCCCTTTCCTGCCGTCCGGACATTCTGTTCTGCGATGAGGCGACCAGCGCGCTGGATCCCCAGACGACCAGCTCAATTCTGGATCTGATCAAGGACATCCAGAAGCGATGAGCCTGACGGTGGTGATGATCACCCACCAGATGGAAGTGGTCCGCGACACCTGCAAGGAAGTGGCAGTCCTGAATGACGGAGAGGTGGTGGAACAGGGCAAGGTTGCCGATATCTTCAGTAATCCGCAGAATCCTGTCACCAAAGATTTTCTTTCCCGTCTGTTGGGGCATGACGAGCGGACCAGCAGGGTATACCAATGGTCCCACCAGAAAGGATCGTACGTGCTTCGCTTCCCCGGCAACGTGACCGACCAGCCGATCATCTCGCAACTGAGCAGGAAGTACGGAGTGGATTTCAACCTCCGTGCCGGTGGCGTCCAGGTGGTGGATGGCGAGGAGATCGGGACGATGATGGTGGATATCCTCAGCCCTGATGAAACAGTGGTTCCGTCCATCCTGAAGGATTTACGTGCGCAGGGCGTCATCGTGGAGGATCATCATGGGAGCTAAGCTTTGGATTCTGGTAGGCCAGGCCACCTGGCAGACGTTGGTCATGGTGTTTTTCTCAACATTGTTCAGTCTGATTCTTGGGCTCCCTTTGGGGATTTTGCTTACCGTCACCAGTCCGGAGGACCAGGGTGGCATCAGCCCGCGCCCGGTGATGAACAACATCATCGGACGTATCGTCAACGTTCTTCGTTCCTTCCCGTTCATCATTCTGATGATTCTGCTGTTCCCCCTTGCCCGGTTGATCTTGGGCACCAGCATCGGGACGGCAGCCACCATTGTGCCGCTTTCCATCGCGGCGGCTCCGTTTGTCGCCCGTGTCATCGAAAGCGCCTTGAAGGAAGTGGACCCCGGTGTCATCCAGGCGGCCCGCGCCATGGGATCGACCAACAGCCAGATCGTCTTCAAGGTGATGATCCCCGAGGCGATGCCGTCGCTGGTAAGCGGTGTGACGCTGACCATCATCAATTTGATCGGCTATTCCGCCATGGCGGGAGCCATCGGTGGTGGAGGCCTGGGAGACTTGGCCATCCGGTACGGATACCAACGGTTCCGCGGGGACGTGATGTTCGTCTCCGTCGTGGTGATTCTGGTGCTGGTCGAAGTGATCCAGATGATCGGCAACCGGATCGCGGCCAAGATGATGGCAAAGCGGTAAGCTGTTGTTTGCAAAGAAGTTGGATCGTTGTGTTGCGCAAAATATGTCAGTGGGCGGGAAATCCTCTTGCATCTCTTCGTAAAATGATGTATGTTGTCGACAACGTAACAAAAAGGAGAGAGATCATGACGAATACATCCATCATCATTCGTTCCACCATGATGTCTCTCATGATGATGCCCGTCAGGGCATAACATCTATACTTCAAATCTATCTTTATTTTTTCGGTCTCAAGGAAAAGCGCTTTGCTTTTAATACCTGTAATCTGTCTCTGAGGAGAGATTTGTATGAAAAAAACATTTGTCATCGTGTTGTCTGTATTGTTGGTGTTGGGTTCTGTCGCGTTCGCGCAGGGCACCAAGGAATCCGCGGCTCCCGTTAAAAACCAGGTGCTGAAAGTCGGCGCCACGCCGGAACCGCATGCCGAGTTGCTCAATCTGGTCAAGGATGACCTGGCCGCCCAGGGCATTACGCTGGATGTCATCGAGTTCACCGATTATGTGACGCCGAACGAGGCGTTGGAGAGTGGCGAGATTGATGCCAACTACTTCCAGCACATCCCGTACCTTGAGAGCTTCAACAAGGAGAAGGGCTATCATCTGGTCAATGCCGGGGGCATCCACGTAGAGCCGTTCGCTGTGTACTCCAAGAAATACACCAAGCTTGCTGATCTTCCCAACGGTGCTACCATCGCCATCCCCAACGATCCGACCAACGAAGGCCGCGCATTGCTGCTTCTGCAGAGCGCAGGGCTCCTGAAGCTGGCCGATGGAGTTGGTCTGACCGCCACTCCGCTGGACATCGCTGAGAACCCGAAGAACTTCAAGTTCAAGGAGATCGAGGCCGCCTCTCTTCCCCGTGTCCTTTCCGATGTTGATGCCGCGACGATCAACGGCAACTACGCCATCCCCGCCGGCTTGATCGCCACCCGGGACGGTCTGTTCATCGAAGGCGCCGACAGCCCGTACGTCAACGTTGTCGCCGTCAAGGCCGGCAACGAGAACGACCCGCGTGTCGTCGCGCTGGTCAAGGCGCTGAAGAGCCAGAAAGTGGCTGACTACGTCGCCAAGCGCTATCCCAACGGGGAAGTCGTCCTGGTGAAATAACCTTACGTTCCGTAATCTGGGGAGACCGGTTTGGTCTCCCTTTTTTTTGTCCGGTACGGTATGCTGGCATCATGGAATATCTTTTCTTCGGATTACTTGGCGTGGTGATCGTCCTCCTTTTGATCCTTGTCTTCCGCTCTGGTCACCGTACGGATACGAGAGAGACGGCCTATCTGAAAGCCTCGCTTGACCAGCTTTCCCGGGAAAACTCCCAGACCCGCAAGGAGTTGCTGGACATGCTGGAGCAGTACCGATTCTCCGTCACCCAGTCGGTGACCACCCTGCAGGGACAGGTGTCCTCCGCTTTGGACCGGATCCGCGCGGACAATGACGCAAAGCTGGAGTTGATGCGCCAGAGCGTCGACACCCGGCTGAAGAGTTCGCTTTCCGAATCATTCTCCCTGGTTTCCCAGCAACTGAACGAAGTGCACAAAGGACTGGGGGAGATGCAGAACCTGGCAAGCGGCGTTGGAGATCTGAAACGGTTGATGGGCAACATCAAGAGCCGGGGGGTCCTGGGGGAAGTGCAGGCAAAGCGCATTCTGGATGACATCCTCACTCCTGGCCAGTATGACACCAACGTGGTGTGCAAGAAGGGAAGCTCCCAGTACGTCGAATTCGCCGTGAAAATGCCTGGAGCCGGTTCGACTCCGGTGTACCTTCCCATTGACTGCAAATTTCCCAAGGAGGATTACGAACGGTTGATGGATGCCCAGGACAAGGCGGACAAGGAAGGGGTGCGGGTTGCCGAGCAGGCGCTCCGCACGCGGTTGCTCTCCGAAGGGAAGGCGATCGCCAAGGGGTATCTCGATCCTCCGAACACGACGGACTTCGCCCTGCTGTTCCTCCCATCCGAAGGACTGTACGCCGAGGTGCTCCACCTGCCAGGTTTGGCTGAGGAGCTGCAGCTGCAGGATAAGGTGGTCGTCGCGGGTCCTACCACGCTGGCCGCCATCCTGAACAGCCTGCAGATGGGCTTCCGCACACTTGCCATCGAGAAACGGACCGACGAAGTGTGGAAGATCCTCTCCGAAGTGAAGACGCTGTTCGCCCGCTTCTCCGAGGATCTGGAGACCACCCACAAGCGGATCACCCAGGCGGCGTCCTCGCTGGACGAGGTGTCACGCAGGACGGAGACGATGGGTCGGAAATTGCGTGATGTGGAAGTGTTGGATACCCACACAATGGATGAAAATACAAAACTACCGGAGAATACCGTATAATTTTGCAAAACTATGGACAGAGTTTGCATAAAAATGTAGGATAGAAGAGTGAGTTTGGAGGAATTGGTATGGAAAAGAAACAGCTGAACCTGAAAGGCCGGAGTTTTCTGACATTGAAGGATTATTCCAAGGAAGAGATCCTGTATCTGTTGGATCTTGCCGCTGACCTGAAGGCGAAGAAGAAAGGGGCGGCCCATTCCGCCCGTGTGGATGGACATCTTTTGGAAGGCAAGAACATTGTCCTGATCTTCGACAAGACATCCACCCGTACCCGTTGTTCCTTCGAAGTCGCCGCGTTTGACGAAGGCGCCTGCGTGACCTACCTGACCAACAGCCAGATGGGGAAGAAAGAGTCCATCGAGGATACGGCGAAGGTGCTGGGCAGGATGTATGACGGCATCGAGTATCGGGGATATTCGATGGACCTGGTCAAGGATTTGGCCACCTACAGCGACATCCCGGTGTGGAACGGACTGACCGATGATGATCACCCCACCCAGGTGCTGGCCGATTTCCTCACCGCCATGGAGCACACCGGCAAGAAGCTTGAGGACATGAAGCTGGCCTACATCGGCGATGGACGGAACAACGTCTCCAACGCCCTGATGATCGGGGCGGCCAAGGTGGGGATGGATTACAGCATCGGCACGCCGATCGAACTGTTCCCGTCCACCAAACTGTTGGAGGAGATGCGGGATGTCGCCGATGATTCCGGTTCCCACATCAAGGTGTACACCGATCCATATGAGGCGGTGCTGGACGCCGACATCATCTACACGGACGTCTGGGTTTCGATGGGGGAGGAGGCGAAAACCGCCGAACGCATCAAACTGCTCAAGCCGTACCAGGTGACGATGAAGATGCTTCAGGCGACGGGCAACGACAAGGTGATCTTCGAGCACTGCCTGCCGTCGTTCCATGATCTGGGGACGACCATCGGGCAGACGATCTACAACGAGTACGGCCTGAAGGAGATGGAAGTGACCGACGAGGTGTTCCGCTCCTCCCACTCGGTGGTGTTCGACGAGGCGGAGAACCGCATGCACACCATCAAGTCGGTGATGGTCGCCACGATGAGCGACGTGCTTGCCGCTCGCTGAAACATGGTTTCCGTTCGGGCAGGGGGATGGACAGCCATCCCCTTGTCGCTTGTGATTATGCTCCGTTCGGAATATGCTATGATACGAAAGACAAGGGTGACGGGCCATGCCAAAACGAATAGATCATGATGAACGGAAAGAACGGATCGTACAGACGGCGCTGAAGGTGTTCGCCCGGGAAGGGTACAAGAACTCCAATCTCAGCCTGATCGCCAGCGAATGCGGGATTTCCCGTCCGACGATCTACCAGTATTTCCATGACAAGGAACAGATCTACTACTATGCGGTGAAGCTGGTCACCGGCCGGATGTTCGCCAAGTACGTCTCCTATGCCTGGGACACCACTTCCAACTGCATCGACCGGATCATCCACATCTGCAACGACATCATCGACACGGCCAAGGTCAGCGAAGGGGAACTGACCAACCTGCTGGACGTGATGTTGCAGATGAAGCGGGAAGGAAAGGACTTCAACGACATCGTGCTCCGCAGGACGGCAAAGCTGACCATCCTGTTCAAGCGTCTCCTCCGGATGGGTATCATGAACCATGAGGTGATCGAATGCGACGTGGACAAGGTGTCCGACCACCTGTTGATCCTCCTGGAGTCCAGCTGTCTCCGGCTGGGATTCTTTGAAGTGGTGGACCTGGAGCGTGACAAACAGTTGATCGACAACTACCTGGAGTTCTACAAGACCCACCCGCGTTCCACATCCGTCGTCAAACGATAGTGGCCGTTCGGCCGTTTTCTTACTATATTCCATGCGTACAAGACAGGTCTCTTTAGCAAGATAAGGAGAATCATCACCATGGATTTTGAAAAAATGACCATCAAACTGCGTCAGGCCATCCAGGACGCTGATCAGATTGCCGCGCAGAACGGCAACCAGGAAATTACCACGGAGCACGTCCTGTTGGCGTTGCTCAGGCAGAAAGATGGGTTGCTTCCGCCGCTGTTGGACAAGATCGGCGTCTCAGCGGGTCAGGCGGAGCAGGCCTTCCGGGAGCTGGTGGACAAACTCCCCAAAGTATATGGCAGCAACGTCCAGCGTTCCCTTTCCGGCGCGCTGGGTACGGAGTTGTATGCCGCGCAGAACGTCGCAACGGAGTTCAAGGACGAATATCTGTCGGCGGAGCATCTGCTCCTTGCCGTCTTGGATGAGGACAATCCCTCTTCCCGGGCGTTGAAAGGATTGGGCGTCTCCAAGGACGCCGTGATGCAGGCGCTGAAGGCCGTCCGGGGCAACCAGACCATCACATCGGAAGATCCGGAAAGCCGCTACCAGAGCTTGGAGAAGTACTGCAAGGACATGACCGCCCTGGCACGCAACGGAAAACTCGACCCGGTCATCGGACGGGACGAGGAAATCCGCCGGGTGATGCAGGTGCTTTCCCGCAGGACGAAGAACAACCCCGTGTTGATCGGAGAGCCGGGTGTCGGCAAGACGGCCATCGTCGAAGGACTGGCCCAGCGGATCACCAGCGGGGATGTGCCTGAGTCGTTGAAGGACAAACGGATCCTTTCGCTGGACGTTGGCTCGCTGGTCGCCGGCGCGAAGTTCCGCGGAGAGTTTGAGGAACGGCTCAAGGCGGTGGTCAACGAAGTGGTTTCCAGCGAGGGCAGGATCATCCTGTTCATCGATGAGCTGCACACCATCGTCGGCGCAGGGCGCCGCGGAAGGTTCCACCGATGCGTCCAACCTGATCAAACCGGCGTTGGCGCGTGGCGAATTGCACGCCATCGGCGCAACGACGCTGGATGAGTACCGCAAGTACATCGAGACGGACAAGGCGCTGGAGCGCCGGTTCCAGCCGGTGTACTGCAAGGAACCGACGGTGGAGGATACCATCGCCATTCTGCGTGGGCTTCGGGACAAGTACGAGGTGCACCATGGCGTGCGGATCAAGGATGATGCCTTGGTCGCCGCGGCGGTGCTGTCCAATCGGTACATCACCAACCGGTTCCTGCCGGACAAAGCCATCGACCTGATCGATGAGGCCGCCAGTCAGCTGAAGATGGAGATCGAGAGCCAGCCGGTCGAACTGGACAAGATCGAACGGAAGATCCTCCAGCTGAACATCGAGGAGAAATCCTTGGAGAAGGAGACGGACACCGCCTCCCTGGCACGGCTTGAGAAGATCAAAGGGGAGCTCGCCGAGCTGAAGAGCAAAGGCGACGCGATGAAGCTGCAGTGGCAGAATGAGCGGTCCGCAATCTTCGGCATCAAAGAGAAGAAGGCAAAGCTGGAGCAACTCAAGGTGGAGGAGCAGCAGGCGGAGCGTCAGGGAGACCTGACCAAGGCCGCCATGATCATGCACGGCGAGATGCCCAAGCTGCAGGCTGAGATCCAGAAGGAAAGCGACAACCTGGCCAAGGCGCAGAAAGACGGGAAACAGCTGCTTCGGGAAGAGGTCAGTGAAGATGACATCGCCCGGATCGTCAGTTCGTGGACCGGGGTGCCGGTAGCCAAGATGCAGTCCAGTGAGAAGGAGAAATACCTCAAACTGGAGGAGACGCTCTCCAAGGAAGTGGTTGGTCAGGACGAGGCCATCAAGGCGGTGGCCAACGCCATCCGCCGGAACAAGGCGGGCATCGGCGACGAGCACCGTCCGTTGGGTTCGTTCCTGTTCGCCGGTCCCACCGGTGTGGGCAAGACGTTGCTTGCCAAAGTACTTGCCGGCTTCCTGTTCGACGACGAGAAGGCGTTGACCAGGATCGACATGTCAGAGTACATGGAAAAGTACTCGGTCAGCCGTCTGATCGGAGCGCCCCCGGGGTACGTGGGGTATGACCAGGGCGGTCAGCTCACCGAAGTGGTGCGGCGCCGGCCGTATTCGGTGATCCTGTTCGATGAGATCGAGAAGGCCCATCCGGATGTGTTCAACATCCTGCTTCAGGTGTTGGATGACGGGCGGCTTACCGATGGACAGGGCAGGGTGGTGGACTTCACCAACACGGTGATCATCATGACGAGCAACCTCGGTTCTTCCGAGTTGTTGTCCGCCACGGATTACCTGCAAGGGAAGAAGGAAGTGATGGAAGCGATCCGTCGCGCCTTCAAGCCGGAGTTCATCAACCGTATCGATGAGATCGTCGTCTTCAAGAGTCTTGGGGAAGCACAGCTTCGGCAGATCGTCACGTTGCAGCTGAATGCTCTTTCCAAGCGGATGGAGGCCAAAGGCCTGCACCTCGTCTGGACGGAGCCGGTGGTCGATATGGTGTTCAAGGCTGGCTACAGCCCTGAGTACGGCGCCCGGCCGATCCGCAGGGCGTTGCAGGATCTGGTTGAGGATCCGCTGGCGATGAAGCTCCTGGAAGGATCGTATCCGGAAGGAAGCACGATCCATCTGGGGATCACCGCGGGAAAACTGGCGATTTCGTAAGGATCTCCTCATAGGCCTGTGCGGTGTCGATGTCCGTCACATACGCGGGATCGTCCGTCGCATAGGCCATGATGTCCGGTCGGGATAGCAGGTGGTGCATCGTTTCCGTTTTGTCTGCGCTTTGGATCAGCGGGATGAACAGGGGACGGAGCAACACCGGGTGTCCCGGCCGTTTTTGTTGGAAGAACGGGCGGACGCCGTTGTAGCCGTCCATCGCCCGGGCCAGCTGAAGATAGTGGTTCGGCTGGATCAGGGGAAGATCCCCCAGAGTGACGAAAAAATCTTCGTCAGGACGGAGGAACCCAACGCCTGCCTGGGTGGAGGAGAACTGTCCGTCCAGGTAGTGGTCGTTGGGGACGAGCAACAGCGACGGGCACGCCAGATCCCTCAGGGACGCCTCCACCCGGGCTTTCTGGAAACCGGTCACCACGATGGTGTACAGGCCCGCTTGGAGTGAAGCCTCCACGCTGTGATGGATGATGTCCTTTCCGTTCCACGGATAAAACAGTTTCTCTCCGCCGCTTCGCGATCCCAGCCCTGCGGCAAGCATGATGTTCTGCATGGACCCATCATACACCAACCGGTCAAATTGACCAAACGCTTTCTTTTCTGGTATTCCTTATCTATATGTTTGCAACCTATGTGAATTGTCTGGCGGTGATCGCGGGAACCTTGGTCGGCTTGCTGCTGAAGAAGGTGATCAAAGAGTCCTTCAAGGAGATCGTCATGACCAGCGCCGGTCTGGTGACGGTGGTCATCGGTCTGGGAATGGCGTTGAAAGCCGGTTCGTATCTGGTGATGATCTTCTCCGTGATCTTGGGTGGTTTCGTCGGATACGCGCTCCGCATCGAGGACCATGTGTTGGGTCTGGGTGGCTGGATCCAGCGCAAGACCAGCAAGAGTGGCGACAGTGTCACGTTCGCCCAGGGATTCCTCAACGCGTCCTTGCTCTTCTGCACCGGCGCGATGTCCATCGTCGGCTCCATCCAGGCGGGGACGGTGGGCGACTACCAGCTGATTCTGGTCAAGTCGGTGATGGATGGATGCATGGCCATCGTCTTCACCGCGGCGTACGGCATCGGCGTGCTGTTCAGTTCGGTGGTGGTGTTGGTCTACCAGGGATTCTTCACGCTGGCGGGAGGATGGTTGCAGCCGCACCTCGGGGAAGTGGGCATCAATGAGATGGGGGCCGTCGGCGGAGTGCTGCTTCTGATGATCGCCGGCAATCTCCTGCAGATAAAAAAATTCAGGACGGGGGATTTCCTCCCCGCCCTGGTGTTCGCGCCGATTCTGGCGCGGTTCATCACCGTCTGATCATCACCTGAGCAGGCTCTTGGCGTTTGAGATCGCCGTATCGTTCTCGATGTCTTTCTGCACCGGACACGGCTTCAGGTTCCAGATCTCCTTGGCGTACTCGTTGATCGTACGGTCACTGGAGAACTTGGCGCTGGAAGCGATGTTCAGCACGGCCATCCGGTTCCATGCCTTGGGATCCGCATGGTACAACGCCGTGGCCTTGTGGTGTTCATCACGATACATGGCCAGGTCTGCGAAGGTGAAGTACCGGTCACCCTGCTCAAACAGGGACTTCCACAGCGGGTCGAAGATGTTCGGCTCATTGATGTTGAAGAATCCGGAGAGCAACAGGTTGACCCCTTCCTTGATTCCTTCGTCCTTGGATATCCACTCCTTCGGTTGATAGGAGGCGCGGAGCGCTTCGATCTGCTGTTCGGTATGGCCGAAGATGAACAGGTTCTCCTGGCCCGCTTCCTGGGCCATCTCGATGTTGGCGCCATCCAGCGTGCCGATGGTCAGCGCGCCGTTGACCATGAACTTCATGTTGCCCGTACCGGAAGCTTCCGTGCCGGCGGTGGATATCTGCTCGGAAAGATTGCTCGCCGGAATGATACGTTCGGCCATGGTGACCCGATAGTTGGGCAGGAACTGTACCCTGAGGATGTGGTTGGTCTGGGGGTCTTCATTGACCGTCTTGGCGATGTTGTTGATCAACTTGATGATCAGCTTGGCGTTGACGTATCCCGGGGCGGCCTTCCCTCCGAAGAAGAAGGTGATCGGCTCCATATCCTTGGTCAGCGGACCGTGGTTCTTCAGGTCGTTGTACAGCAGCACGATATCCAGTGCGTTGAGCAGCTGCCGCTTGTACTCGTGGATCCGTTTGACCTGGGTGTCGAACAGGGAGTCGGGATTGACCAGCACGCCGCAGTCCTTGCGGATGAACGCCGCGGCGCTTTCCTTTGCCTGCCGTTTGATCTTGGCGAAATCGTCCAGAAAGCCTGCGTCCGTTGCGAACGGCTTGAGCTTGGAGATCTGGGAGAAATCGGTGATCCATCCGTCTCCGATCGCTTCGGTGATCTTCGCAGCCAACGCCGGGTTGGCGTCAAGCAGCCAGCGGCGCTGGGTGATGCCGTTGGTCTTGTTGTTGAACCGGTCGGGGAAGATCATGTTGAATTCGGGGAACATCTTGGTCTTCAGCAGTTCCGAATGGAGCGCCGCAACGCCGTTGGTGCTGTGGCTGCCGATGATGGCCAGGTTGGCCATCCGGATCTGCTTGGGGTTGGTCTCTTCGATGATGCTGACTTTGGCCACCTGGTCCCCACGCATCGGGAAGTAGGAGACGGCTTGCTGGAGGAACCTGCGGTTGATCTCGTAGATGATCTGCAGATGGCGTGGCAGCAGGTGCTCGAACATGGGAAGCGACCATTTCTCCAATGCTTCCGGCATCAGGGTGTGGTTGGTGTACCCAAGGGTACGCACCGTCAGGTCCCACGCCTCGTCCCAGGAAAGGTTTTCCTTGTCCAGCAGGAGCCTCATCATCTCCGGTACGGCCAGGGACGGGTGGGTGTCGTTCATCTGGATGGCGGCGTGGTCGGGAAAATCCAGCCAGTCGGTATGGTGCCGTTTGTACCGCTTGAAGATGTCCTGCAGGGAGCAGGAGACGAAGAAGTACTGCTGTTTCAGCCTGAGCTCCTTGCCCAGGTACTGGGTGTCATTGGGGTAGAGCACCTGGGAGAGGTTCTCCGCCTGGACTTTCTGGCGCACCGCTTCGGTGTAGTCGCCTTCATTGAACTCCTGGAAACTGAACTCGCTGGGGGCTTTCGCCGACCACAGGCGGAGCGTGTTGACCGTCTTGCAGCCGTAGCCGATGATCGGGGTGTCGTACGCCATGCCCAGTACGGTTTCGTCGGGAATCCATTTGAACGAGTCGTTTCCGTTCTCCCGGATCATCTGCACGTAGCCGCCGAAATGGACGGGATAGACGGTGTCCGGCCGCTGGATTTCCCAGGGGTTGCCATCCCGGAGCCAGTCATCCGGTTGTTCCTGCTGCCAGCCGTTGACGACCAGCTGGCGGAAAATGCCGTAGTTGTACCGGATGCCATAGCCGTATGCCGGATATTCCAGCGTGGCCAGGGAGTCCAGGAAACAGGCGGCAAGCCTGCCCAGTCCTCCGTTGCCCAGCCCGGCGTCCGGTTCCACGTCGGCCAGTTCCTCGTAGGTGTAGCCCAGGGAAGCCAAGGCGTCCTTGACCTGTTTCTCCAGACCGAGGTTGATGATGTTGTTCGTCATGGCGCGGCCCATCAAAAACTCCAGGGAGAGGTAATACACCCGTTTGGCGTCGGTGGCCCGCTGGGTCTGCCGGCTCTTGTCCCATTGCTGGATGATGCGGTCACGGATGGAAAGGGCCAGGGCGGCATACCTGCCTTCCGGAGTCGTATGGTAAATGTCGGCGTCTTCGCTGTACTTCAGATGTTCCGCGAAATCCTGCGCAATGGCTTCCGCCGTATGCCCGAAACGGGTATTGCTGCTGTGTTTGTTCACGTTTTCCTCCCGAGGGTTGATAAACCGGTTTTGTTCCAATATACCAAGGAGGGAGGAAAATTGCGATACCTCAACGAAAAAAGCCAGGCGAAGAACCGCTCTGGTGTTACTTGACAAAGAAGGCACACCTCTGGTAACGTACCAGATGCGCGTTTGAATTTTGCGCGAGTGGTATGTCCATTCATGCCCTTGTAGCTCAGCGGTAGAGCACCACCTTGGTAAGGTGGGGGTCAACGGTCCAATTCCGTTCGAGGGCTTTTCTTTTTTTTTCAACGGTGATGTTTCGCCGAGGAGCAGGAAGTATGGGTGAGAAGAAGAAAACCAGTGTTGAGAAAGTCGCACTGCAGTGCACGGTATGCCATCGGAAGAACTACACGACCGAGCGGAACCGCAAAAACGGTGGGGAGAAGCTTGAGCTGAACAAGTACTGCCCGTTCGACAAAAAGCATACCCTCCACAAGGAAGCTAAGATCAAATAAGTCCGTTCAAGAAGCAAATAGGCCAATAGCTCCAATGGTAGAGCACTGGTCTCCAAAACCGGGTGTTGGGGGTTCGAGTCCCTCTTGGCCTGTCTGCTTCTTGAGCGTTTTTGAAGGAGTCTTTCGATGAAGAAAATGATGAAGTATTTCAAAGAGTGCCACAACGAACTGAAGAAGGTCGTCTGGCCGACCCGCGAAGTAGTCCTCAATTCGACGAAAGTCGTCATCGTTTCCACAATTTTGGTAGCCATCTTCCTCGGTTTCGTGGATTTTGTGCTGCTGAAGATTTTGTATGTGATGTTCTAAGGATACAACATGGCAAAGGGCTGGTACGTCGTACATACATACTCAGGGTATGAACAGAAGATTGAGAGGATCATCCGCAAGATGCGTGACAATGATCCCAATTTTGCAGCCGTTTGCACCGATGTGAAAGTTCCGTTTGAAACAGTCGTTGAGGTGAAGGATGGCGTGAAGCGTGATGTGAAGCGCAAGATTCTTCCCGGATACATTTTGGTTGAGATGGATCTTCCCGTGGATGCATGGAAGCCGTGGTGCTTCCAGATCAAGCGGATCCCGGGAGTGACGGGTTTCCTTACGTCGGATGATGACCGTCTGAAGCCGCCGGTGCCGCTCACCGCCGCTGAGGTGAAGGGCATCTTCCAGAAAACGGGTGACCTGCCTGCGGACAAGGTGTTCAAGCCGAAGCAGAGTTTCTCCCAGGGCGATCATGTGAAGATCATCGAAGGACCGTTCGAGTCGTTCACCGGTGTGGTGGAAGAGGTGAATGCCGAGAAATCCCGCCTGCGTGTCAGCGTGGGGATTTTTGGACGGTCGACGCCGGTAGACGTTGACTTCCTCCAAGTGGAAAAGGTGGTCATGTAAGCGTTGGACGAACGCTGCTGACCGTGCATCAGTTTTTTTACATTCGTCCATTGTTTCTGTTGTACACTCCCTCGGAGTAATCCGAGGCGTGGGAGCCTGCCGTATGGCAGGCGTTATTACCAGCGTGCAGGCCGGATCTATCAGCCAACTCAGGCAGGCCAGGGCACGTAAGGAGAGAGATATGGCAAAGAAGGTAACTGCGATCATCAAGTTGCAGTGCCCGGCTCAGAAGGCCACACCGGCGCCCCCGATCGGACCGGCTCTTGGTCCTCATGGAGTCAGCGCTCCCAAATTTGTCCAGGAATTCAATGCCCAGTCCAAGGATTATGAACCGGGCTTGGTGGTTCCTGTCGTCATCACCGTCTACGCGGACAAGAGCTTCACGTTCATTCTGAAAACCCCTCCCGCATCCATTCTGATCAAGAAGGAGCTGGGGTTGCAGAAGGCAAGCGCCACGCCGAACAAGGCGAAGGTCGGCAAATTGACCAAGGCGCAGTGCGAGAAGATCGCGAAGATGAAGTTGAACGACCTGAACAGCAATTCGCTGGAGACGGCCATGAAGGTCATCGCCGGAACTGCTCGGAGCATGGGCGTTGAGGTGGAGAAATAACTATGGCGCATGGAAAGAAATATCGCGAAAGCGCGAAAAAGATTAACCACGAGAAGAGCTATTCCTTTGACGAGGCTGCGGCCTTGGTGAAGGAAATGGCGTACGCCAAGTTCGACGAGACGATTGATCTCGCCGTCAAGCTCACCTTGAAGAAGAGCCAGAGTGTCCGTGACACCGTGGTGCTTCCCAACCAGTTCGCCGCCCAGAAACGGGTGTTGGTGTTCGCCAAAGGCGCCAAGGCTGATGAGGCCAAGGCCGCGGGTGCCGCGTACGTTGGGGATGACGATCTGATCGAAAAGATCAAGGGTGGCTGGCTTGACTTCGACGTTGCCGTCGCTACGCCGGACATGATGAAGGATGTCGGTCGTCTCGGCCCGATCCTTGGACGCAAAGGCTTGATGCCGAACCCGAAGACCCAAACGGTTACGTTTGAAGTAGGGAAGGCGGTCGCCGAGTTGTCCAAAGGCCGTACGGAGTTCCGCTCCGACAAGACCAACGTCGTGCACCTGCCGATCGGCAAGGTTTCCATGGAGCCGCAGAAAGTGGCGGAGAACGCCAAGGCGGTCGTCCAGGAGATCATCCGGAAGAAACCCAGTGACGCCAAGGGCGATTACATCGGTTCTGTGGCGCTGTCTTCCAGCATGGGCCCTGGCGTCCACGTGGAAACGGCGAACTTGATGCAGGCTGACGCCGCGGTATAAGGAGAGAGATATGGAAGGATATAAGACTCGTATTACTCCCGAGAAAGAGGCTGCCGTCAAGGCGCTGCATGACGAATTCGCCCAGTACGACGGATTCATCTTCACCGATTACCGTGGGATGACGGTCGAGCAGATCACCAAGGTCCGCAAGAACCTGATGAAGTCCCAGGGCAACTATCGGGTGGTGAAGAACCGCTTCGCCAAGATCGCATTGAACCAGCTGGACTACAAAGGGTGCGACGCGCACCTGAAGGGGCCCACCGGCATCGCGCTGGTCAAGGGAGACACGACCAACGTCGTTGCCAAGGAGCTGTTTGCTGCGAAGGATGACGGTGCGCCGATTGATATCAAGGGCGGCCTTGTGGATGGTCAGATGCTGGATGTCGCGCAACTTGAGGCGTACAGCAAACTGCCTAACCGTGAAGAGCTGCTCTCCATTTTGCTTGGCACGATGAAAGCGCCGGTGCAGAAGCTGGCCGCTACGTTGTTGGCGTATGTGAAGAAGATGGGTGAAGGTGAGCCTGCGAAGCAGGAAGCCGCGCCCGCCGCGAATTAACAGTCTTAGTCTTCGTTTGCAGTAACCTGCTATGACTGTAGAAATAATTGAAGGAGAAGGTAATATGGCTACCAAAGAAGAAATTATTGACGCGATTTCGAAGATGACGGTTCTTGAGATCTCTGATCTCATCAAGATGATGGAAGAGAAGTTCGGCGTTCAGGCCGCTGCGGCTGCCGCCGCACCTGCTGCCGCCGCTGCCGCTGGTCCCGCCAAGGACGAGCCGACCGAGTTCAACGTGATCCTGAAGAGCTCCGATCCGACCAAGAAGATCGCTGCCATCAAGGAAGTCCGTAACCTGACCGGTGTTGGTCTTGGTGATGCCAAGGCGATTGTCGAGGCCGGAAACAAGACCATCAAGGAGAATGTTTCCAAGGCTGACGCGCAGTCCATCAAAGAGAAACTTGAAGCGGCTGGCTGTGTGGTTGAAGTCCAGCCGGCAAGCTGACCTTCATCGATTGCTGTGTGAGCGCGCCACCAATGGGTTTTTCCCCTTGGTGGCCTGCTCTGTCTTTCGAAACTCCGAGAGGAGTGAGTTCGTTTGTCCGAAATGTCTGGAGGGTACATGATGGTTGCCAACGGCAAAGCCATAACACGCACGTACATCGGCTCTGATTTTCAAGAGGTTTGTGAGCTTCCCAACCTGATCGGCGTACAGCTGGACAGCTATGAGCGTTTTCTGCAGCTGGACGGGTACAAGAAAGGCGAGGCTCCCAATCCCGCGTATGGACTGGAAAAAGTGTTTCAGTCCACGTTCCCGATTGAAGTTCCAAATGGCGAGATGCGGCTCGTTTACAAGGGCTACAAGATTGACCTGGACAACATCAAGTTCTCCGAGACCGAATGCAAGAAGAAAGGACGCACCTACAGCGTCCCATTGAAAGCTACCATCAGCCTGGAGTTCAACACCGGGGAGATCCGTGAGAAGGAAATCTTCTTCGGTGACATCCCGTTGATGACCGACCGTGGCACGTTCATCGTCAATGGCGCTGAACGGGTTGTGGTAAGCCAGATCCACCGGAGCCCCGGAGTCATCTTCAGCAATGAGAAGGACGTCTATTCGTCCCGCATCATTCCGTACCGCGGTTCCTGGCTGGAGTTTGAGATTGATGAGAAGAAACGGTTGATCTACACCAAGATCGACCGGAAGAAACGTATCCTGGGCACCCTGTTCCTCAGGGCCATCGGATACGATACCCGGGAAAAGATCGTCGCCGAGTTCTACAAGAGCCAGGCGGTCGAGCTGAGTGACGCCACGAAGAATGAAGTGGAGAACCGCTACCTGTTCAAGGACATCTACGATACGGTGGATGGGGAGCGCAAACGAATCCTTCGTGCCGGTGACCAGCTGCATGCCCACGAGATCGACGAGCTGATCCAGCGGAAGATCACCAGCGTGGAGCTGGTTGACATGGACAACGCCGATACGCTTCACTCGGACATCGTTCTGAACTGCTTCAAGGAAGAAGACGCCAAGTACACGTCCGAAGGGCTGGATGAACCGTCCAAGGAAGATGTGCTGACCCCGATCTTCACCGTGCTGATGCCCGGTGAAATGGTCGCCGTGGATCGTGCCGAGAAGGATCTGCCTGAAATGTTCTTCTCGCCGCGCAAGTATGACCTGGGCGCCGTCGGCCGGTACAAGTTCAACAAGAAGTTCGGCAGCGAGGATGATTCCACGGACATCACGACGTTGCAGCCGAAGGACATCGTCAACACGATGGCCTATTTGATCCGTGTATTCATCCGTGAGAAGAACATCGATGATATCGATCACCTTGGTAACCGTCGTGTCCGCTCCGTCGGCGAGCTGTTGCAGAACGCCCTGAAAGGCGCGTTCGCCCGTATGGACAAGATCGCCAAGGAACGGATGAGCCTGATGATGGCCGACGAGCATTCCAAAGAGTCGGCCAAACCGCAGGATTTCATCTCCATCAAGCCGATCGTGGCCGCGGTGAAGGAATTCTTCGGTTCTTCCCAGTTGTCCCAGTTCATGGATCAGGTCAACCCGCTTTCCGAGCTGACCCACAAGCGTCGTCTGAACGCCCTCGGCCCCGGTGGTCTTTCCCGTGACCGTGCCGGATTCGAAGTCCGTGACGTCCATTACACCCATTATGGTCGTATCTGCCCGATCGAGACTCCTGAAGGTCCGAACATCGGTCTGATCGTCTCTCTGGCCAACTATACCCGGGTCAACGAGTATGGCTTCCTGGAGACGCCGTACCGCAAGGTGGTGGATGGCATCGCGACCAAAGATGTCAAATACCTGGATTCCAACGACGAGGAAAAGTACATCATCGCCATGGCAAACGCCAAGTTGGACAAGGAAGGGCACTTCCTGGACAAGGAAGTCCCTGTCCGCCACGCCGGTGATTACACCACGCGTCCCGCTTCCGAAGTGTCCTGGATGGATGTCTCCCCGAAGCAGGTAATCAGTGTCGCCGCCAGCTTGATTCCGTTCCTGGAACATGATGACGCCAACCGTGCGTTGATGGGTTGTAACATGCAGCGCCAGGCCGTTCCTCTTCTGTTCCCCGAGGTTCCGCGTGTCGGTACCGGTATGGAGCAGAAAGCGGCGTATGACAGCGGTGTGTTGGTCAAGGCCAAACGCGCCGGTGTCATCCAGTACGTCTCCTCCACCAAAGTCATCATCAAGCCGGACAAGAGCGACATTGAAGGCGAGGTGGACTACTACGAACTGCAGAAGTACCAGCGGACCAACCAGGATACCTGCTTCAACCAGCGCCCGATCATCAGTGTCGGCCAGCATGTGGATGCAGGCGGGGTGCTTGCCGATGGACCGGCGACCCAGAACGGGGAGCTTGCCCTGGGACGCAACATTCTGGTCGGATTCGTGCCGTGGAACGGGTACAACTACGAGGACGCTGTTCTGATCAGCGAACGGGTGGTGAAGGATGATATCTTCACGACGATCCATATCAAGGAGTTCACCACCGACATCCGTGAGACCAAGCTCGGACCGGAGAAACTGACCCGTGATATCCCCAACACCAACGAGAAGCTGCTCGAGGCGTTGGATGAGGACGGTATCGTCCGCATCGGGACGATGGTCCGGCCGGGATCGATCCTCGTCGGAAAAGTCACCCCGAAGAGCGAGAGTGACACCACACCGGAGTTCAAGTTGCTCAACTCGATCTTCGGTGAGAAGGCCAAGGAAGTGCGTGACACCTCCCTGAAGGTCCCCCATGGGACGGAAGGGACGGTCATCGACATCCAGCGCCTCTCCCGCGCGGAGAACGATGAGTTGCCCGCCGGTGTCAACGAGACGGTCAAGGTGTTGATCGCCACCAAGCGCAAGCTTCGTGAAGGCGACAAGATGGCTGGACGCCATGGAAACAAGGGTGTCGTCTCCCGGATCCTTCCGGAAGAGGACATGCCGTACATGGAAGACGGCACGCCGCTTGATGTCTGTCTGAATCCGCTGGGCGTACCTTCCCGTATGAACATCGGACAGTTGATGGAAACCCAGCTCGGCTGGGCCGCCGTCTCACTGGACGAGTGGTACTCCTCTCCGGTGTTCCAGAGCGCGTCGATGGACCAGATTGAGGCGAAGATGAAAGAGGCGGGGCTTCCCACCAATTCCAAGGTGACGCTGTACGATGGCAGGACGGGTGTCCCGTTCGTCAACAAGGTGTTCTGCGGGTACATTTACTACCTGAAGCTGCACCACTTGGTCGACGACAAGATGCATGCGCGTTCCACCGGTCCGTACTCGTTGGTCACCCAACAGCCGCTGGGCGGCAAGGCCCAGTTCGGTGGCCAGCGTCTCGGAGAGATGGAGGTCTGGGCGTTGGAGGCGTACGGCGCCGCCAATACCTTGCAGGAACTCCTGACCATCAAGAGCGACGACATGAACGGCCGTGTGAAGATCTATGAGAGCATCGTGAAAGGCGAGCCCGCCACGGCGGTCGGCATGCCTGAGGCGTTCAACGTCCTGGTGCAGGAGATCAGGGGATTGGCATTGGATATGTCCGTGTATGATTCCAATGGGAAACAGGTTCCGCTCACCGAGCGTGATGAAGAGCTGATCAACAAGCAACAGAAAGGCTCACTGAACAACTAGGAGTAGACGGATGAATGAGATTCGTGATTTTGATAGTGTAATGATCCGGCTCGCTTCGCCGGAACAGATCAAAGCGTGGTCCTATGGCGAAGTGAAGAAACCGGAGACGATCAACTACCGGACGTTGCGCCCGGAGCGCGACGGGTTGTTTTGTGAGAAGATTTTCGGAACCACCAAGCAGTGGGAATGCTACTGCGGAAAGTTCAAGTCCATCCGGTACAAGGGCGTGATCTGCGACCGGTGCGGCGTCGAGGTGACGGATACCAAAGTCCGTCGTGAGCGTATGGGGCACATCACCCTTGCCGCTCCCGTGGCCCACATCTGGTACTATCGTGCCGTTCCCTCCAAGATGAACATGTTGCTGGACATCAGCCGCAATGCGTTGCAGAGTGTCCTGTACTACGAGAAATATATCGTCATCGACAAGGGCGACACGACGCTGAAGGACAACCAGATCCTCTCCGAAGAGGACTACCAGAAGTATCTGGAGCAGTTCGGGGAAGGAAGTTTCGACGCCGAAATGGGCGCCGAGGCGATCCGCAAGCTTCTGTCTCGCCTGGATCTGCAGAAACTGTCCACCGAGCTCCGCAACAAGATGCGGGAGCGTGAGGACAAGGCGGACAAGCGGCTTCTGCAACGGATCGAGGTGGTGGAGAACTTCCGCGACAGCGGCAACAAGCCTGAGTGGATGATCCTGACCGTCATTCCGGTCATTCCTCCTGATCTGCGCCCGATGGTCCAGCTGGACGGTGGTCGGTTCGCAACCAGCGACCTGAACGATCTGTACCGCAGGGTGATCAACCGTAACAACCGTCTGGAACGGCTGGAGACGCTGAATGCCCCGGACATCATCATCCGCAACGAGAAACGGATGCTGCAGGAGGCGGTCGACGCCCTGTTCGACAACTCCAAGCGGAAGAAGGTAGTCAAAGGCGCCTCTTCCCGTCCGTTGAAGAGCCTCTCCGACATGCTCAAGGGAAAGCAGGGCCGGTTCCGCCAGAACCTGCTGGGCAAGCGTGTCGACTATTCCGGACGTTCCGTCATCGTCGTCGGACCGGAACTCAGGATGCACCAGTGTGGTCTTCCTTCGAAGATGGCGCTGGAGCTGTACAAGCCGTTCTTGATGAAGAAACTCGTCCAGGACGGTGTGGTGTACAACATCAAGAAAGCAAAAACGCTGGTCGAGGAAGAGACTGAAGCGGTGTGGTCCATTCTGGATGACGTGGTGAAGGAACACCCCGTCATGCTGAACCGTGCCCCTACGCTGCATCGTCTGGGCATCCAGGCGTTTGAGCCGGTGCTGGTGGATGGCAAGGCCATCAAGCTGCACCCGCTGGTATGCCACGCGTTCAACGCTGACTTCGACGGCGACCAGATGGCAATCCACGTACCGCTTACCCATGCGGCCCAGATGGAGTGCTGGACGTTGATGCTCTCCGTCACCAACCTGCTGGATCCGGCGAACGGCAAACCGATCGTTTATCCGTCCCAGGACATGGTGCTTGGCATCTTCTATCTCACCCGTGAGATGAAGGGCGCCAAGGGTACCAACAAGTACTACGACAACATCGGGGAGATGGAAATGGCCATCGAGAGCGGCGCGCTGTCCTACAACGCGGCGATCCGGTACAAGATGCCCAGCGGCGAGAAGATCCAGACCACAGCAGGTCGTGTGATCTTCAACAGCGTACTGCCCGAAGGGATCCCCTACCAGAACAAGTGTCTGGGAGACAAGGATCTGAAGAAGTTGATCGGGGAGACGCTGAAGACCCGTGAGAATTCCGTGGTCGTCCAGATGCTGGACTCCATCAAGGATGTCGGCTACAAGTACTCCACGCTGTTTGGCGCGACGATCGGTCTGTCCGACATGATCGTTCCGGAGGAAAAGAAAGAGCTGGTATCCAAGGCGGAGCAGGAACAACAGAAGATTCTCGACCAGTACCGCCAGGGCCATATCACCCAGGAAGAACGGTACAACCGTGTCATCGACGTCTGGACGCAGACCAACAACAAGCTGTCCAACGTGCTGATGGGCGAGTTGGAAAAGAGCCAGAACAGCTTCAACCCGCTGTTCTTGATGGCCGATTCCGGCGCGCGTGGTTCCAAGACGCAGATCAGCCAGTTGGGCGGTATGCGTGGCTTGATGGCCCGTCCGAACGGCGACGTCATCGAGTTCCCGATCAAGTCCAACTTCAAGGAAGGTCTGTCCATCATCGAGTTCTTCATCTCCACCAACGGTGCCCGTAAGGGATTGTCCGATACGGCGTTGAAGACCAGTGAGGCAGGTTACCTGACCCGTCGTCTCGTCGACATCAGCCAGGACCTCGTCGTCACGATGGATGACTGCCATACGATCAACGGCATCGAGCGATCCGCCATCAGGGATGATACCGGTGAAATCGTCGAGTCGCTGGCTGACCGTATCGTCGGCCGCTGCCCGGCTGAGGATGTGCGCCATCCGTTCACCCATGAGATCATCGCTCCGGCCAACGTGGAGATTTCCGACGCCAAGGCGAAGGAGATCGAGGAAGCCGGTGTGGAGCATGTGCTCCTGCGCACCGTGTTGACCTGTGAGGCGAAGCACGGCGTCTGCCGCAAGTGCTACGGACGCAACCTGGCGACCAACCGGTCGGTGGATATCGGGGAGGCGGTCGGAATCGTGGCCGCCCAGTCCATCGGACAGCCTGGTACCCAGCTGACGCTCCGCACGTTCCACAGCGGCGGTGCCGCTTCGGCAAGCGCTGAGGAGAACAAACTGGTGTTCAAGTTCCCCGTCATCATCGGGGAGATTTCCGGCAGCATGGTGGAGCGTCAGTCCGACAAGGTGGACGTGTTCACCCGCAAAGGCCACATCGAGTGCTACAAGGTCAACTTCGAGTTGTCCAAGGAAAGCTACGACGAGTTACTCGTCCAGGATGGGCAGTCCATCGGACGCGGCACGCCGATGTACAAGAAGGATGGCAAGGAGTTCAACGCTCCGGAGAATGGTTCGGTACGGATCACCGACGGCGTTGTCCGTCTGCTTGACCATCCGACCGACCAGGTGGTCAAGGCCGGCAGTGAGCTGGTCGTCGCCACCGGGAAGTACGTTCCCGCGGGAGCCGCCATCGTCACGTTCGACCCGTTCAGCGAGCCGATCATCACCGAGGAGGGTGGTTTCACCCACTTCGTGGACATCAAGCTTGGCACGACGTTGATCGAAGAGCTCAACTCGGAGACGGGAAACATCGAGAACCGTATCACCGAACATGCGCTGGAGCGGCTCTCGCCGACCATCCAGATCACGACGGAGAAAAACGGAAAAGGTGACGTGCTGGCGTCCTACCAGCTTCCAGGCAACTCCTACCTGCAGGTGAAGGACAATGTTTCTGTCGCCAAGGGTGAAGTACTTGCCAAGATGCTGAAGGAAGGCGTCAAGACCAGTGATATCACCGGTGGTCTTCCCAGAATCGGAGAGCTGTTCGAGGCGCGCAAGCCGAAGAACGCCGCCATCCTCGCCCAGGTCAGTGGAACGGTTTCCATCGGACCGACGGTCAAGGGCAAGCGGAGTGTCATGGTCACCGATGCGTTCGGGCATGAGTACAAGCACCTGGTGCCGATGGGCAAGAACCTGCTGGTTCGTGACGGTGATACCGTCGAGGCGGCGGATCTCCTGTGTGACGGAGCGGTCGATCCCCATGACGTGCTGGATATCTGTGGTGAAAACGCGTTGCAGGCATTCCTGGTGGACGAAGTCCAGCAGGTCTACCGGATGCAGGGCGTTGACATCAACGACAAGCACCTGGGCATCATCGTCCGCCAGATGCTCCGGAAGGTCGAGATCGTCCATGTGGGCGACACCAACCTGATCCAGGGCCAGCGGATCGACAAGTACAAGTTCTTCGAGGAGAACCAGAAGGTCATCAACGAAGGCGGTGAGCCTGCCGTGGCGAGACCGTTGCTGTTGGGCATCACCCACGCATCGCTTGCCATCGACTCGTTCATCAGCGCCGCGTCGTTCCAGGAAACCACCCGGGTCTTGACAAGTGCGGCGATTGCTGGTAGTAAAGATGAGTTGCGCGGTCTCAAGGAGAACGTCATCATCGGACATCTGATTCCCGCCGGCACCGGCATGAAAGTGTATCGGGATATCAAGATGAAGGATGAGGAACTCTTCGCATTGAAGCGGAAAGCGGCTGAGGAGCAGATGAAGGCTGAACGGAAACAACAGCAACAGATGCCCGAAGACGATGACCTCGATGTGGAGAATCTTGCGGATATGAAAACCGTAAGTGACAAAGAGGGAGTGGACGAGGAGAACGACGAGGAGTGATCGGCGCCTGTTGGCGCCAATCGCCTTGGCGGACTGCCCGTCAGGAACACACCTGGCTGTCCATGCTGAGTTGCGGTTTTTGATGAAGTGGCGGCGCTGTGCCGCCACAGACCCCCGTTTGGTGAGGGACGGTGGGCCAAACAATACAAGGGAGTGTATCGAAAGATGCCTACGATTAATCAGCTGGTACGAAAGGGCCGGAAAGATGTCTCCAAGAAGACAAAAGCCCCGGCTCTCGAGGGTTGCCCTCAGAAGCGCGGTGTTTGCACCCGTGTGATGACGGTCACCCCGAAGAAGCCGAACTCCGCTCTGCGGAAGGTCGCACGTGTGCGCCTTTCCAACGGGTATGAAGTCACCGCCTATATCCCCGGTATCGGGCACAACCTCCAGGAGCACTCGGTGGTGCTCATGAGGGGCGGAAGAGTCAAGGACCTTCCTGGTGTGCGGTACCACATCATCCGTGGCGCCAAGGATACCCAGGGCGTTGCCGATCGCAAGAGAAGCCGCAGCAAGTACGGTGCCAAGAAGCCAAAGGCGTGAGGGGGTAGCGTATGTCAAGAAGAGCAAGTGCCCATAACAGGGAAGTGTTGCCTGATCCTCTGTACAAGAGTGTGGTGGTGGAGAAGTTCATCTGCCGCATGATGGAGGATGGGAAGAAGTCCATCAGCAGCGCGATTTTGTACAACGCCATGAAGACGATGGGGGAGAAGACTGGTGAGAAACCGCTTGACGTCTTCCTCAAGGCCGTTGACAACGTCAAGCCGCTCGTCGAGGTGAAGAGCCGCCGTGTCGGTGGTGCAACCTATCAGGTGCCTACCGAGATTCGTGACAGCCGCCGCGAAGCGCTGTCCATGCGCTGGATCATCACCGCTGCCCGCGCCCGCAACGGCCGGAATATGAGCGAGAAGCTCGCCGCCGAGTTGCTGGATGCGATCAACAACACCGGTGCCGCCTTCAAGAAGAAGGAAGACACCCACAGAATGGCAGAGGCCAACAAGGCGTTCAGCCATTATCGCTGGTAGACCTGTTTCAGGCCACACCAAACCACCGACGTTGTGCCGGTGGTTTTTTTGTTTTCTTTTATCGTGTCAGGTGGACGTACAGATGGGAGAGCGTGGCGGATGCCGTCATGTTCTGCCGCTGTGCGTGGATCGTCAGTACTTCCTGCTCCTTGACGGGGAACGAGAATGTGTGTGCAGAGAGGTGTCCTGCGGTCCGGATGGTGGTCTCCCATCGGATGATGCCGTTTTGGTTGGTGATCCAGAGCCGGAGCTCCGGGGTGACCTCATCCCTCACCGGCTCTTTCCCTTTTCCGGCAAAGCCGTCGCAGAACCGGTATCCGGCCGGAACGGTCACCGTCGCTAGGTGGGAGGTGACGCCTTGGTGGCCCGCTTCCAGGGTGCGATCCACCGGGACGTACACCCATTGGGTCGGATCGTCCCGCCTGGGATCGGTCTCCTCGTATCCCCGTTTTTGGAGGATCCGGGCGTACCGCTCCCTGCTGGAGAACGAGAAGAGAAGATTGCACAGGAAGATGCCGGCGTACCCGATTCCTCCGGTGGACAGGCCGATGAAGCCGAACAGAATCGTAGAGCCGAGAAGCGGTATGCCGTATGCCCAGTCACCATGGGGGAGCACGGCCAGCGGGCCGAACAGGAACGTGGGGAAGGACCATCCTTGAGTGATGCGGATGATTCTGCCGTTCTTCTGGAATTCCCTGACGTGACGCATGCTCCAAGTGTACGTTTCTGACGGAAAGAAGGCAACATTCTGAGGCGTGCAACTCATTGGGAGGCAATCAGTTTCCCAAATGCTTGACACAATGATACGATTTCCGTATAGTAGTCGAGTGCGCCTAAGGGGTAGTAGTCTCTTTATGCGCGTAGGGCCAAACCGATTATTGCCAGCGCAATGATAAGGTGGTTCCAGAATGAAAAGTTTTTTCAAAACTTTGCTATGTCGGCCGGATCGCTTCTGCCTTGCCCGTCGACCTCTGGATCCTCTTGTTATACAGCTACCAACAATCAGTGTGTCCCCAAGACAGGTAAAGGCCTTGCCTTTATGGTAACTTATATGATTTGCGGCGATACAAGGATGATCGCCACAAGGAGGAAACGATGGCAAAAGAAAAATTTGTGAGGAATAAGCCGCACGTAAACGTCGGGACCATTGGGCACATCGACCACGGCAAAACGACCCTCACCGCCGCAATTACCTTGCATTGCGCAAGGCTGTACGGTGACAAGGCATTGGACTACGACCAGATTGACAATGCCCCCGAAGAGAAGGCTCGTGGTATCACGATCAACACCAGACATGTTGAGTATCAGACCAAGAACCGCCACTACGCGCACGTTGACTGCCCGGGACACGCCGACTACATCAAGAACATGATCACCGGTGCCGCCCAGATGGACTGCGCAATCGTTGTTGTCGCTGCTACGGACGGACCGATGCCGCAGACTCGTGAGCACATCCTGCTGGCGCACCAGGTTGGTGTACCGTGCATCATCGTGTTCATCAACAAGTGCGACCTTGTCGACGATCCCGAGCTGATCGACCTCGTCGAAGAGGATATGAGAGAGCTGCTGACGAAGAACGGATACGATGGGGAGCATTGCCCTGTAATCCGCGGATCCGCCTTCCAGGCCATGACGCACCCGGATGATCCGGAGAAGACCAAGTGCATCGACGAGCTGCTGGACGCGATGGATACCTACATCCCGCTTCCTGTCCGTGATATGGACAAGCCGTTCCTGATGCCGATCGAAGACATCTTCACCATCAGCGGCCGTGGTACGGTTGTTACCGGTCGTGTGGAGCGTGGAACGGTCAAGGTGAACGATCCGGTTGAGATCGTCGGTATCAAGGAAACCAAGGCTTCCGTCGTTACCGGTGTCGAGATGTTCAACAAGACGTTGGATATCGGCGAGGCTGGCGACAACATTGGTACCTTGCTCCGCGGTGTCGACAAGAAGGACGTCGTCCGTGGTCAGGTTCTGGCCAAGCCGGGTTCCATTCATCCGCATTCCAAGTTCACCGGTGCCCTGTATGTACTGAGCTCCGAGGAAGGTGGACGGCATTCTCCGTTCTTCACTGGGTATCGCCCGCAGTTCTATTTCCGCACCACGGATATCACGGGTACGGTTATGCTGCCCGATGGTGTCCAGATGGTCAAACCGGGCGATCACTGCTCGATCAACGTTGAGTTGATCCACCACATCGCTATGGACAAAGGTCTCCGCTTCGCTATTCGTGAAGGTGGAAAGACCGTTGCTTCCGGCCAGGTCACCGATATTCAGGACTGAGGTTTTTTAGGAATGCCTTGCCGGCATTCAAATGTGCTGGCAAGGCCCGTTTTTTGGAGGAATAATGGCTAAAGAAAGAATCCGGGTAAGACTGAGAGGCTTTGATGTGGAGCTCGTTGAACAGAGCGCCAAAGCCATCGTCGATACCGTAGTGAAGGCCGGTGCTACTGTTTCCGGACCTGTACCGCTCCCGACTCGTATCAATAAGTATACAGTCCTCAGATCGCCCTTTGTTAACAAGAAGTCTCGTGAGCAGTTCGAGATGAGAACCCACAAAAGGCTGATTGACATATTGGATCCCACATCAAAAGTCATGGATGCCCTCATGAAACTTGAGCTCCCTGCCGGTGTTGATGTTGAGATTAAACAGTAAGAGTTGAGGTAAGAAATGTTAGGGCTTATCGGCAAGAAAATTGGAATGACCCAGGTGTTTGACGCGCAAGGCAGGCTCACACCTGTAACGGTTATAAAGATTGAGGATAATGTGGTTGTGGCACAGCGCACCGATGCGAAGAATGGCTATAACGCGGCAGTCCTCGGTTCCATTGACAAGAAGAAAAGCACCGTCACCAAGCCGTATGCCGGCCAGTTCAAGGATATTTGCGAACCGAAGCAGGTTGTTGCTGAGTTCCGTGATTATGAGAAGGACGTGAAGGTCGGGGAAGTGCTTGGAGTTGATGTTTTCAAAGACGCGACGTACGTCGACGTGTCAGGAACATCGAAAGGAAAAGGATTCGCCGGCGCCATAAGGCGTTACGGATTCAGTGGCGGCCGTGATACGCATGGTTCCAAGTTCCATCGTGATCTCGGTGGTACTGCTATGTCATCTACGCCAGCACGCACGTTCAAAGGCCACAGAATGGCCGGCCACATGGGTGTTGATGCAGTTACGGTGCAGAACCTGAAAGTCGTCAGGATTGACGAGGATCTGCAGGTTCTCATGGTGAAGGGAGCGATCCCCGGTCCCGCCCATAGCGTCGTCATCGTGAAGAAAGCGATTAAGAAGTAGGGGCGAGAGATATGGAAGCGAAAGTTTTTTCTACTGATGGGAAGGAAGTCAGAAGCATCGAGCTGAACGATGAGGTGTTTGGCCACAAGGTCAGCAACGGATGCATCTACTACGCCATCAATAACGAGCTTGCCAACCGCCGTGTTGGTACGGCCTGCACCAAAACGCGGGCTGAAGTCAACTACAGCAATACCAAACCGTACAAGCAGAAGGGTACGGGTAACGCCCGTCAGGGTGACAAGAAGTCCCCGTTGCTGGTCGGTGGCGGTACGATCTTCGGACCCCGCCCCCGCGAGTATGGCTGGGTGCTGCCTAAGAAGATGAAGCGGTTGGCCATGAAAAGCCTCCTGACGCTGGGCGTCAAGGAGAATCGTTTGGTGGTTGTTGAGGATTTCACTGCCGCCAATGGCAAGACCAAGGAGTTGATCTCCATCCTGAAGGCGTTCAATCCGGACGAGACCCGCACGCTGGTCGTCCTGAAGGGCAATGACGCGTTGCTTCGCCGTGCCGCACGGAACATTCCGTATGTGCACGTCCAGGCGTACGACAAGCTCAGTGCTCACGAACTCCTCTACGGACGGAAGATTCTGGTCCTTGAGACCGCCGCGAAGAATCTGAACGATTTTTACGGTGAAACCAAAGAGGCCGCGAAATGAGAGCTGACCAAGTGATTATTGCCCCGGTGTTGAGCGAGAAGAGCAATCTTGCCCGTGAAGGGGAGACGAAGAAGTACACGTTCCGGGTGAACATGGACGCGAACAAGCTGCAGATCAAAGAAGCAGTGAAGACGTTGTTCAATGTGACGCCGGTGAAGTGCAACACCATGATTGTGAAAGGAAAGCCTAAATTTACCAGAGGCAAGGCGGGATTCGTCCTCGGTACTACTGGTGACTGGAAAAAGGCTGTCGTGACCCTGGCCAAGGGTGAAAGCATCCAGGCCATCGAAGGCGTATGAGGAGAGAGGTAGCATATGGCTCTTAAAAGTTACAAGCCCAATACTCCTGGCCTTCGCCAACGGACCACTTTGGTCTTCGACGAGTTGACCACGAACAAACCGGAGAAGTCCCTGACCAAGTTCCTGCACAGGACTGCGGGCCGTGACACCTTTGGTCGCATCAGTGTCCGTCGCCGTGGCGCAGGTTGCAAACGGAGATATCGTATCATCGATTTCAAGCGGGACAAGTACGGCGTTCCTGGTACGGTGAAGACCATCGAGTATGATCCCAACCGGACGGTGAACATCGCGCTGGTGTTCTATGCCGATGGCGAGAAGCGGTACATCATCGCTCCGCAGAACCTGAAAGTCGGACAGAAGATCGTCAGTGGACCAGACGCGCCCCTTACCACGGGAAACGCCCTTCCTCTGAAGAACATTCCGCTTGGGTTGATCGTCCACAACGTCGAGCTGACCAAGGGCCGTGGCGGCCAGTTGGTCCGCGCTGCCGGGCTTGGCGCCACGGTGGTCGCCAAGGAAGGCGACTATGTGACGCTCCGCCTGCCTTCCGGTGAAATGCGCATGGTGTTCAACGAATGCTACGCCACCATCGGTACGCTGGGGAACTTCGACCACATGAATACCAACCGTGGCAAAGCCGGTGTGACCCGCCATTTGGGCATCAGACCGTCGGTACGTGGTACGGCAATGAACCCGATCGATCACCCGCATGGTGGTGGTGAGGGCAAGACCCATACCGGTCGTATTCCTGCGACGCCTTGGGGCAAGTTGGCAAAGGGCGGACATACCCGCTCCCTGAAGAAGCCGTCCAACGCATTCATCGTCAAGAAGAGGAAATAGGAGTTTACCGTGGCTAGATCAATCAAGAAAGGACCGTTCGTAGAGCGCAAGTTGTACAAGCGGATCCAGGAATCAAGCAAGACGAATCAGAAGTCGATGATCAAGACGTACTCCCGGGCCTCAACGATCATCCCTGAGATGGTGGGATTCACGATCTCCGTGTACAACGGAAAGACATGGATTCCTGTGTATGTGACCGAGAACCTGGTCGGACACAAACTCGGTGAGTTTGCTCCTACCAGAATTTTCCGCGGGCACTCATTGAACGCCGACAAGGCTGTGCCGGCCGGTAAGTAAGAGGTACCACGATGCAAGAGAAAAAAGGATATACCGCTACGGCAAAATACCTTCTGGTCTCTCCGTCCAAGGTGCGCCCTGTCGCCGACCTGGTGCGGATGAAGCCCTATCCTGAGGCAGTCGCCATTCTGGAGTCAATGCCACAGAAGGGTTCACGTCTGATCCTGAAGGTGCTGCAGAGCGCCTGCGCCAACGCGTTGGATCGCAACAAGAAGATTGACGAGGAAAACCTGGTCGTCTCCGAGCTGCACGTCGACGACGGCCCGAGGCTGAAGAGAGTATGGCCCAGATCCCATGGGAGGAGAGACATTCTCCTTCGCAGGATGTCGCACATTACCGTCACTGTTGACGAGAAAACGAGTGTGAGGAAATAAATGGGCCAGAAAGTTAATCCAATTGGACTTCGGTTGGGCATCAACAAGACCTGGAAGTCGAAGTGGTTTGTGGATCGCAAGGAGTATGCAGACACGCTGCATGAGGACCTGAGGCTTCGCAAGGAGCTTCTGGAATGCCCTGAGGTCCAGGGTGCTGAGATTTCGGATGTGGAAATCATCCGCAAGCCTCAGCGTGTCACCGTGGTCATCACCACCAGCCGGCCGGGGATCATCATCGGCAGCAAGGGTGCCAACGTTGAGAAACTTGGCCTCCGCCTGCAGAAGCTTTCCGACAAGAAGGTGCAGATCAAGATCAAGGAGATCAAGAAGCCCGAGGCTGACGCCCAGCTGATCTCCGCCAACATTGCCCGCCAGTTGGTCGCCCGCGGTTCGTTCCGCAGAGCGATGAAGATGGCGATTTCCAAGGCGATGCAGAGCGGTGCGCAGGGCATCAAGGTACGTCTTTCCGGACGTATCGGCGGTGCAGAGATCTCCCGCAGCGAGTGGATGAAGGAAGGTCGTGTGCCTCTTCACACTCTTCGCAGTGACATCGATTATGGGTTCACCACGGCGAACACCTCGTTCGGATGCATCGGCGTCAAGGTGTGGGTGTTCAATGGCGAAATCTATGAGCACGTGCAGAAAGATGATGCCGGTATGGTAGCCAAGAAACCGCTGAAGGTTGACGACAGTGGGGACGTGGTTGACAGCACTACCGGGGCAAGGAGTTAAGCCATGCTGAGTCCGAAGAGAGTAAAATACAGAAAGAGGCAGCGTGGTGACCGCAAAGGCATCGCCCAGAGCGGCAACACGATTGCGTTTGGGGAATATGGCTTGATGGCGACGGAGCCGTTGTGGGTGACCAACCGCCAGATCGAGGCAGCGCGTGTCGCGTTGACCCGTCACGTGAAGCGTGGCGGCAAGATCTGGATCAGGATCTTCCCCGATATGCCGTACACCAAGAAGCCTGCAGAAACCAGACAGGGAAACGGAAAGGGTGCGCCGGAAGGCTGGGTTGCCGTGGTGAAGACCGGAACCATCATGTTCGAGATGGGTGGCATCAGCAAGGATGTCGCGAAAGAGGCTTTGACTTTGGCCGCTTCCAAGCTACCCCTCCGTACCAGGTTCGTCGCAAGACGGGATGTGGAGTGAGCATATGAAGAATTCGTTTAAAGATTTGACCTTGGAAGAGCTGAAGGCGAAGAAAGAGGAACTGCACAAGCAGTACCTGAACCAGAGAATGGACAAGGTGCTTGGACATGTGGAGAACCCTCTTGCTGTACGCACGACGCGCAGAGCCATCGCCCGTGTCAACACTCTGATCTCCGAGTATGAGCTTGGAATCCGCAAGCCTGCAACCAAATAGGGAGTGAGATATGGAAAAAGCGTGGAGAAAGACGATGACAGGCCAGGTGGTCAGCGACAAGATGGATAAGACGATTACGGTCGCCATCACCAAGAAGACGCTCAACCCCCTGTACAAGAAGTATGTGAGCACCACCAAGAAGGTGAAGGCCCACGATGAGAACAATGAGGCGAAGATCGGGGACACCGTCCGTGTGGAGGAGTGCCGCCATCTGAGCAAGGATACATGCTGGCGTCTCGTTCAGATTGTCGAGCGTGCCCGCTGAGAGGACAGGAGAGACATTATGATCCAGATGCAGAGCTATTTGAATGTAGCGGATAACAGCGGGGCCAAACGGGTGCAGTGCATCAAGGTTCTCGGTGGAAGCCATCGGTATGTCGCCGGAATCGGTGATGTCATCGTGGTCGCCGTCAAGGACGCGCTGCCCAATGGCGCCATCAAGAAGGGTGATGTTCTGAAGGCTGTGATCGTCCGTACGAAAAAGGAATACCGGAGACCTGACGGTACCTATATCAGGTTCGATGACAATGCATGTGTCGTCATCGATGCCAACAATAACCCGCGCGGCAAGCGTATTTTCGGACCAGTGGCCAGGGAACTTCGTGACCACTATATGAAGATCGTTTCCCTCGCGCCGGAAGTGTTGTAGGAGATCAGCTATGAGACTGAAGAAAAATGACACCGTAAAAGTCATTTCGGGAAAGGACAAGGGCAAGACTGGACGTATTCTTTCCATCGATCATGACAAGGAACGCGTGGTCGTACAGGGTGTCAACATGGTCAAGAAGACCATGAAAAAGAAGAACCAACAGGACAAGGGCGGAATCATTGAGATCGAAGCCCCACTTTCTGTTGCCAATGTCGCATACGTCCTGAAGGACGGAAAGACGACTCGCATCGGGTATAAGTTCGACGATAATGGAAACAAAGTCCGTGTCGCCAAGAAGACTGGGGAAGTAATCTAATGGCAGAAGAGAAGAATGTAAAGGCCGCGGCTGAAAAGAAGCCCGCAGCCCCCAAGAAAGCTGAAGCTCCCGCCGAAAAGTTTATCCCGAACTTCAAGAGGAAGTATCTGGAGACGGTTGCTCCCGCCATGTTCAAAGAGCATGGTTACAAATCCCCGATGCAGACTCCCAAGTTGGAGAAGATCGTGGTCAGCATTGGCTGCGGCGACGCCATCGAGAACAAGAAATTGCTCGATTCCGCCGTCAAGGAGCTGGAGCAGATCACTGGTCAGCATGTCGTGAAAACCAAAGCGCGGAAATCCATCGCCAACTTCAAGCTCCGTGAGGGGCAGGAGATTGGTGCCATGGTGACCCTGCGTGGTGACAATATGTGGTACTTCCTGGAGAGGCTGATCTGCATCGCGCTTCCCCGTGTGAAGGACTTCAGGGGCGTCAATCCCAACGCATTCGATGGACGCGGGAACTACTCGCTCGGCATCACCGAGCAGATCATCTTCCCGGAGATCGACTTCGACAAGATTGAACGGATCAGTGGCATGAACATCGCGATCGTCACGACGGCGAAGACCGACGAAGAAGGGTATGACCTGCTGAAGAAGCTCGGAATGCCGTTCGCGAACAAATAAGGGTGAAGCAATCATGGCAAAGAAATCATTGATCATCAAATCCAGGAAAGAGCCGAAGTTCAGCACGAGAAGATACAATCGGTGCAGGATTTGCGGGCGTCCTCGTGGGTATATGCGTCAGTTTGATATGTGCAGAATCTGCTTCCGTAAACTGGCAAGTGAAGGCCAGATTCCTGGCGTTACCAAATCGAGTTGGTAAGGAGAAAGACATGGCTGTAAGTGATCCAGTAGCAGATATGCTCACCAAGATTAGGAACGCTAGTCTGGCGAAGCACGAGAAAGTAGATATCTCCAACTCTAAGATCAAGATCCAGATCATCAAGATCTTGAAGAATGAGGGATATGTGAAGAATTTCAAGAAGGTCACCAAAGACGGTTTCCCGTATGTCCGTGTCTTTCTGAAATACGACGAGGCACAGTCTCCGGTCATCCATGGGATCGAGCGCGTCAGCACTCCGGGTCGCCGTGTGTACACCGGCTACCGCGAAATGCCGCGTGTGTACAACGGCTACGGCATTGTGGTTGTCTCCACGTCCGCAGGTGTGATCACCGGGAAGAAGGCGACTGAGTCGAAGATTGGCGGCGAGCTGATCTGCAAAGTTTGGTAAGGGGGAAGAGAATGTCCAGAATTGGAAGATTGCCTATTACGATTCCCCAGGGCGTGAAGATTACCGTGGATCCGACCAACATGGTCCATGTGGAAGGGCCCAAGGGAAAACTGAACTGCGCAGTACACTCGGAAATCAAAGTGGAAGTGAAGGACGGTAAGGTGGAACTGAGCCGCTCGACGGATGACCTGCAGGTGAAGAGCTACCATGGTTTGTACCGCCAGATGATCAGCAACATGATCACCGGCGTGACCAAAGGCTACTCCAAGACGTTGGTCATCAACGGCGTTGGATATCGTGCCGAGGCGAAAGGCAAGTACGTGTTGTTCACGCTTGGCTTCGCCAACCAGATCGAGTTCATGCTTCCGGAAGGCATCACCGCTGTGTGTGAGACCCCAAACAAGGTGACCATCAGCGGAATCGACAAGCAGAAGATCGGGCAGACCGCAGCTGAGATTCGCAGTCTCCGTGCGCCGGAGCCGTACAAAGGCAAGGGCATCAAGTACGAGACTGAGAAGATCCGCCGCAAGGCCGGCAAGACCGCTGCCGCGAAGAAGTAATGGGTAGGCGAAGAAAATGAACAGAGTGATGGATAAAAGAAGAAAGCATCTGCGCCGCAAGCTCCACATCAGAAAGACACTGAGTGGGACGGCTTTGCGCCCACGGATGACGGTGTTCCGCAGCAACCTGCATATGTACGTCCAGGTCATCGACGATGAAGCCGGCAACACGCTGGTTTCCGCAAGCACCGTGGAGAAAGAGCTGGCCGGCTTGAAGAACAACGTGGAAAACGCCGAGAAGCTTGGCGAGATTGTGGGGAAGCGTATGCTTGAGAAGCATATCGACACCGTGGTGTTCGACCGGAACGGGTACATGTACCACGGGATCGTGAAGGGCATCGCCGATGGCGCTCGTAAGAGCGGCATCAAGTTCTAGGGGGATACTGTGGATAACTCGAGAGAAAGAGATCGGGGCAAGGACAAGAACGACGGCTTCACCGAGAAGCTGGTCAAACTGAACCGTGTCTCCAAGGTAGTCAAGGGTGGTAAGCATCCCTCGTTTGCCGCCTTGGTGGTGGTCGGAGACCAGAAGGGGAAAGTCGGGTACGGATTTGGAAAATCCAATGACGTGACCGAAGCGATCCGCAAGGCAACCGACAGGGCCAAGGCTCATCTGATTTCCGTTCCGCAGAAGAACGAGATTCCGATGATCCCTCATGAGATCATTGGCAATTACAAGAGCGCCAGCGTGTTGCTCCGCCCTGCTGTTCCTGGTACCGGAGTCATCGCCGGTGGCGCCGTACGCGCCGTCTGCGACGCTGCGGGCATCAAGGACGTGCTGAGCAAGTCACTGGGCTCGAAGAATTCCATCAACACCGTCAAGGCGACCTTCGATGCGCTTGAGCATCTGTTGGACGGCAAGACGTTGGCGAAGGAACGGGGCAAGAAGTCTCTTGCCGAGTTGTGGGGGTAAGGTATGGCGGAAGCGAAGAAACTCAAGATCACATTGGTCCGGAGTCTCAATGGCGGCCTTCCTGTACAACGCAAGACGGCCAGAGGCCTTGGACTGGGGAAGATCAGCAGTTCCGTGGTGCAGGAGGATAACCCCTCCATCCGTGGAATGATTCGCGTGATCGAGCACCTGGTGAAAGTCGAGGAGATATAACATGGCACAGATTCAAGTACCGGTTGGTGCGCATACAAAGAAGACCATCGTCGGTCGTGGGATCGGCGGCAAAGGCAGAACCTGCGGCAAAGGAAACAAGGGGCAGAACTCTCGTTCCGGTGGCGGGGTCGCTCCGGGGTTTGAAGGTGGACAGATGCCGATGTATCGCCGTGTGGCGCGCAGAGGTTTCTCCAACTACCCGTTCAAGAAGGAATATTTGCCGATTTCCCTTGATGTGTTGAACGCCAACTTCAATGATGGCGACACGGTGACGCTCGATGCCCTGAAGGACAAAGGGTTGGTTCGTGGATGCCGGACTCTGGTCAAGATCCTCTGCGACGGGGAACTGACCAAGAAACTGGTCATTGAAGGGCTGAAGGTTTCCGCAGCGGCTGGTGAGAAGGTCAAGGCTGCGGGTGGCGAGATCAAATAAAGAAGGGCGTTATGGCAAACTCCTTGGTTGAGATGTTTCGGATTAAGGATCTCAGGAAGAAGATTCTGATCACCCTGGGCCTGCTGGTCATCAGCAGGGTCGGGGCGGTCATTCCTATTCCTGGCGTGGATCCCCAAGTCCTGAAAACCTATTTTCTGTCACAGAGCAACAGTTCGAACTTCGGACTAACCGAATACCTGAACTTTTTCTCTGGCGGCGCGTTTTCCAATTTCTCCCTCTTCATGCTAGGCGTCATGCCCTACATCAGCACCCAGATCATCATCCAGTTGTTGCTGTTGATTATGCCGTCTCTCAAGAAGTTGGCTGAGGATCCCTCCGGACAGAAGAAGATTCAGCAGTACACCCGCTACGGGACGATTGCTGTGTGTCTGATTCAGTCATACGTGGTCACGATCTACGCGAAGTCCATTCCGAACGTTCTGACCATGGGGATTGTGCCGTTCACGTTGATCGCGATGCTCACCGTCACGACCGGATCGATGTATCTGGTCTGGCTTGGTGACAAGATCACCCAGTGGGGTGTGGGAAACGGCATCAGCCTGCTGATCTACGCAGGCATTGTCGCCCGTATCCCTGACGCAATGGTCACGCTGGTGAAGAGCGTTTCCGCGGGAACGCTGAACCCGATCGTCGTGGTGGTGGTCCTGGTGATGTTCGTCATCGTCGTCGCATTGGTTGTGTATGAAGAGCAGGGAGTTCGCAAGATTCCGGTGAACTACGCCAAGCGTGTGGTCGGACGGAAGATGTACGGTGCGCAGAACACCTACATCCCGTTCAAGATCAACCCGTCCAACGTTATCCCGGTCATTTTCGCGAGCGCGCTGCTTTCATTCCCATTGCAGATCGCGACGTCCCTCGGACCGCAGGTCCGTTGGTTGGCGCGGTTCGCGAATTGGTTGAATCCGCAGGGAGCCCCCTATCTGATTATCTACACCCTGTTGATCATAGCGTTTGCGTTCTTCTATACCCAGGTGAGCATGAACCCGGTAGAGATGGCGAAGCAGATCCGTGAAAACGGTGGTTCCGTACCAGGTGTCCGGAGCGAGAAGCTGGAAGAGTATCTGACCAAGGTGCTCAACCGCATCGTGCTCCCTGGCGCCATCTTCCTGGCCTTCATCGCCTTGATCCCCACGTTGGTACAGAAGTTGTTTAACTTCCCGTCTTCCGTCGCGATGCTGTTCGGCGGCACGTCGTTGATCATTTTGGTCGGCGTCGACCTCGACACGATGCGGCAGGTGGAAGGGTTGATGAAGATGCACCACTACGATGGGTTCACCAAAGTGGGCAAAAACAGAAGTCTATAGGCTGAGGAGCTTGGAATCATGAAAGTAAGAGCAAGTGTGAAGCCGATCTGTGACAAGTGCAAGGTTGTACGCCGCAATGGCGTCGTGCATATCATCTGCGAGAATCCGAAGCACAAGCAGAGGCAGAAAGGCTAAGGTTCGGCGAAAGCCTACCCGTTAAAGGAAGGAGACCACGAATGGCTAGAATTGCAGGTGTAGATGTGCCGAACAAAGCGGCGAAGATCGCACTGACCTATATCTATGGTATCGGCAGAAAAACGGCAATGGATATTTGCGAGAAGAGCAAGATTGATCCGAACGCAAACATCAACACCCTTTCGAATGATGACTTGGCGGCGGTCCGCAAGGTCATCGATGAGAATTACAAGGTTGAGGGACGGCTCCGCACGGAAGTGGCCCTGAACATCAAGCGCCTTATGGACATCGGCTGCTACCGTGGCCTGCGTCATCGTAAGGGTCTTCCGGTACGCGGACAGCGGACAAGAACCAACGCCCGTACCCGTAAGGGTAAGAAGAAGACCGTAGCGGCGAAGAAGAAATAAGGAGCAGGAAAGAAATGGCGAATACGAAACGCAAAGTGAAGAAGACGGTATATGAGGGGAACTGCTACATTCAGGCGACCTTCAACAATACCATCATCACGATTACGGATTTACAGGGGAATGCTGTTTCTTGGGCAAGCGCCGGCGGGCTTGGGTTCCGCGGTGCCAAGAAGTCCACTCCGTATGCCGCGCAGACCACGTGTGAGAAAGCCGCCAAAGCGGCCATCGACAACGGGCTGCAGGAAGTCAACGTGTTTGTGAAGGGACCTGGTGTAGGGCGTGAGAGCGCCATCAGGACGCTTGGTGTGCTTGGCCTGAAGGTCAAGTCCATCCGTGACTGCACTCCGATCCCCCACAATGGTTGCAGACCTCGCAAGAGCAGAAGAGTGTGATGAGGAGTAAGGAAAGTTATGGCAAGATATACTGGACCTAAATGCAGATATTGCAGAGCTGAGAAGACCAAGCTGTTCCTCAAGGGAGAGCGGTGCCACACCGGTAAGTGCCCGTTGACCGACGCTAGGAATGTAGGGCTTCCGGGCAAAGATCCGCATGCTCGCGCAAAGAAGCCGACCGAGTACGGCCTGCAGTTGCGGGAGAAGCAGAAACTCAAGAGAACGTATTGCATGCTGGAGAAGCAGTTCAAGCTGACCTTCAAGGAAGCTGCCCGTATCCCCGGGAAAACCGGTGAGACGTTGATCAGCCTTCTGGAGTCACGTCTGGACAATGTGGTATTCCGCCTGCATTTCGCAACCAGCCGCAACCAGGCGGCGCAACTCGTCAACCATGGCCATATCCAGGTCAATGGGAAGCGGGTGACCATTCCTTCCTACCGGCTGAAGGCGGGGGATGTGGTCAGTGTCGCCCCGAAGAGCCAGAAGATGGTCGCCATCAAGCAGAGCCTGATGGAATACTCCAAGAGTGGCGTCAATCCGTGGCTCACGTTGGATCCGGATACAATGAAGGGAACCTTCGTTGCCGTTCCGAGAAGAAGTGAAGTAACCGAGCTCGAGAAGATCAACGAACAGCTGGTCGTCGAGTTGTATTCCAAGTAAGGAGTAGTTCATGGCACGCAAAAACCTTCTGAAGGGTTTCAAGAAGCCCAAGGGGATAACATTCGAGCATAGCGCAGTAGAGCCTAATTACGGGAAGTTCATCGCCTATCCGTTTGAGAGAGGCTTTGGAACAACCATCGGCAATACGCTCCGCAGAGTGCTCCTTTCCTCTATCCAGGGGTATGCGGTCACTGCCGTGAAGTTCACCAGTTTCAACGAGGATGGCGCACCCCATCTGATCAGCAGCGAGTTCGAGCAGCTTCCTGGCGTTCGTGAGGATATCACGGACATCATCGCCGCTCTGAAGAAGCTGCAGATCCGGATGCCTGAGGATTCGGAAGGCACGAACCTGCTGATCGAATGCAAAGGGCCGGGCGTCATCACCGGGGCGAACTTGGAGCGTGACCAAGTAGAGATCACCAACAAGGATCTGGTTCTCTTCACCATGATGGATGATGCAAATCTTGAGATGGAAGTCCAAATCGATCTCGGAAGGGGCTATGTTCCGTCCGAATTGAACGAGAAGTACATCGAAGAGATCGGCACCATCCCCATCGATGCGTGCTTCTCTCCGGTCAAACGGGTGAAATACTCCATCGAACCGACCAGGGTTGGCTATCGCAACGACTACGACAAGCTGACGCTGGAAGTGTACACCGACGGGACCATCGCACCGCAGAACGCGCTTGCCGAAGCGGCGAAGATCGCCAAGGATCATTTCCAGATCTTCATCAACTTTGATGAGACCCTGATCAACAGCAACGATGAGGTTGACGAGGAAGAGGAACGGGTCCGCAAGATCCTGAACACTTCCGTCGAGGAACTGGAGCTGACCGTGCGGTCCTCCAACTGCCTGAAGAACGCCAACATCAGGACGATCGGAGATTTGACCAAGAAGACCGAGGATGAGATCGCCAAGACGAGGAATTTCGGAAAGAAGAGCCTCCAGGAGATCAAGGAGAAACTCAAAGAGTGGAACCTGAGTCTCGGAATGACAGACTACAGCGTACTGAAGACCGCTATCAAGGTCCCCGGTGCAGCCGAGAAGAAGGAAGAGGATACAAAGAATGAAGCATAGGATTGGATTCAACGCGCTGGATCGGCGTTCGGCGGAACGCCGGGCCCTGAAGCGTTCCATGGTGACTTCACTGTTCAGATATGAACGGATCGAGACCACCAGGCAGAAGGCGCTTGAGGTCCGCAAGATGGCCGAAAAGATGATCACACGCGCCAAAGTGGATGGCGTCCATCAGCGCCGTATCGTCAGCAAGGATATTGCTGACCAGGCGGTCGTGGACAAGCTGTTCACCGAAATCGCGCCGCTCTTCAAGGAGCGCAACGGCGGATACACCAGAATCCTGAAGACAGGCAATCGTCTTGGCGACGCAGCCGAGATGGTGATCCTGGAGTTGGTGGAGAAGACCGAAGCGGAGAAGAAGAAGGCGGAGAAGAAGGCTGCCACCAAGGAAGCCAAGGCTGAGAAGAAAGCCGAGAAGAAGACCGAGGAGCCGAAGACGGAGGATAAAGCCGTCAAGAAGCATGCAACCTCTGTCCGTTCAGCAAAGGCCAGAGCAGGAATGCAGAAGGCCGCGAGTGTACGCAAGACGATGGCCGGCGGTGCCGGTGGCGGGGACAAATAAGACCCGGATTTCCGTCAAACGTACCATTGCAAGTCAGATATCTGACGAAGCCGCTGTCCTACGGGATGGCGGTTTTTTTGTGCTTGTATGAAAAAACGACGAACCTTGACAAGTACTGATGGCATAACTAGAATGTTACCAATACAATTAGGGGGGTTCCATGAATATTTTAATGTACCTCCTGATTGCGTTTGTTGGGATTGCAATTGGTTGGTTATGCCGTTGGCTGTATGCGAAATTTAAGCTTACGTCGGTGGAACAGCGCGCTGAGCGCCTGAGCCGCGAAGCGATAAAGGAAGCGGAAGCAAAGAGCAAAGAGCTCGTGCTTGAGACTCGCAATCAACTGCTGATAGAACAGCAGCAGCAGGAACGAGAAGAAAGGGAAAGACGGAGCGAACTCCAAAGGACAGAGCGTCGCTTACAGGATAAAGAAGAGAGCCTGGAGCACAAGCAAACCGAACTGGATGCCATAAAAACGCAATTGGGCGAGCAGGAAACTGCGTTGCAAAAGCGTGAGCAGGCGATTGGCGAGAAAGAAGCCAGCCTGATCAAGGAACTGGAAAAGATCGCGTCAATGACCGCTGACGAAGCGAAGGCAGTCATCATGGCGCAGATGCAGGAAAGCGCCAAGCGGGACGCGCAACTGGAGATCAACAAGATCGAACAGGAAGCGCAGCTGACTGCGGAAAAGAAAGCCCGTGACATCATCATTTCCTCCATCCAGAGACTGGCCACCGAAGTGACGGGGGATACCACCGTCGCGTCCGTGTCTCTGCCCAGTGATGAGATGAAAGGGCGGATCATCGGCCGGGAAGGCCGGAACATCCGCACCTTGGAGACACTCACCGGGGTGGACGTCATCATCGATGATACCCCGGAAGCGGTGGTGCTTTCCTGTTTTGACCCGGTGCGCAAGGAAATCGCCCGTGTTTCTCTGGAACGTCTGGTGCAGGATGGACGGATCCATCCGGCACGGATCGAGGAAGTGGTCAACAAGGTGACCAAGGAAGTGTCCCGGATCATCATGGACCAGGGCGAGTCGGTGGTGTTCGACCTGGGCATCAGCAACATGAGCCAGGAAACAATCCGCGCCTTGGGCCGTCTGTATTTCCGTACCAGTTACGGCCAGAGCGTGCTGAACCACAGCAAGGAAGTTGCGTTGCTTGCCGGTATGATCGCCAGCGAAGTCGGGGCGGACAGCCAGCTTGCCATGCGCGCGGGCCTGCTGCATGACATCGGCAAAGGCATCGAGTCGGAAAGCGACGCCAACCACGCCGAGTTGGGAGCGGACCTGGCCAAACGGCTGGGGGAGGATCCCCGGGTGGTCAACGCCATTCTGGCCCACCACAACGATGTGGAGCCCCAGACTCCGGAAGCGGTGATCGTCCAGATCGCCGACGCCATCTCGGCCGCCCGGCCGGGTGCCCGCCGCGAGACGCTGGACAACTACATCAAGCGGCTTGAGTCATTGGAGAAGATCGCCATGAGCTTCGAAGGCGTGGACAGCGCGTTCGCCATTCAGGCGGGACGTGAGTTGCGCATCATGGTGAACAACGAGAAGGTCTCCGACGAGAAAGCGAAGGAGATCGCCAAAGGGATCGCCGAGCGGATCGAAGCGGAGCTCCGCTATCCCGGAAGGATCAAAGTGACCATCATCCGTGAGACACGGGTGGTGGAGTACGCAAGGTAGTCATGGCTGAGAAACGTCTGTTTCGCGCCCTGATGCTCGGGGATGTCTGCGGACAACCCGGGTGCAGGGCGTTGTTTGTAGGATTGCAATCGTTGGTGAAGGAAGTCCGCGCGGATTTCGTCGTCGTCAATGGGGAGAACGCTGCGGATGGGTTCGGACTTTCCGTACCCCAGATGAACCAGTTCTTCTCGTTGGGCGTGGATGTGATCACCAGCGGGAACCATATCTGGCAGCAGGAGGATATCCTGCCGTATCTGGACAGTGAGAGCAGGTTGCTTCGGCCGGCCAACTACCCGGCAGGGGTGAAAGGCCACGGCATCGGGGTGTTCACCTCAAAACTGGGACCGGTCGTGGTGATCAACCTGCAGGGACGGCAGGAACTGCCGGCCATCGATGATCCCTTCCGGATCGGACATGAACTTGCCGTCAAAGCGCGGCGGCAGAGCCCGATCATTCTGGTGGATTTTCATGCCGAGGTGACCGATGAGAAGGAAGCGCTGGGCTTCTACCTGGACGGCAAGGTAAGCGCCGTGGTGGGGACCCATACCCACGTGCAGACAGATGACGCCAAGATCCTGCCCGGTGGAACAGCATACCTGACCGACCTGGGATTCTGCGGTCCCCAGGATTCCGTCATCGGAAGCGACCCCAAAGGCGCGGTGGAAAAACAGCTTTCCCAAATGCCGCTGAGGAACGCCATCGCCGACCACAGCCCGGTGATCCAGGGTGTGGTGATCGACATTGACATGGACAGCGGCAAGGCGCTCTCCATCCAGCGGATCCAGAAAACGTACCTTTGATGAAGAAACGGCCCCTGCTTGACCTTTTGGCGAACCGATATCCTGAAGACTCCCGCGACACGCTCACGGCATACATCGTCTGCCGGAACGTCCGGGTGGCAGGAGAGATATGCGCCGATCCCAAGCGGTTGTTTCCCTGTGACGTTCCCCTTTCCCTTGATTTCGAGAAATATGTGTCCCGCGGCGGCACCAAACTGGAGCACGCCCTCTCTGCCTTTTCCGTTTCAGTGGACGGCCTGGTGATGCTGGATGCCGGCTCTTCCACCGGAGGCTTCACCGATTGTCTTCTCAAGCACGGCGCATCGATGGTCCACGCGGTGGATGTCGGCACCAACCAGCTGGATTGGAGCCTGCGCAGCGACAGCAGGGTCATTGTCCATGAGAAGCAGAACATCATGACCCTTTCCCAGGGGATGTTGCAGCCTCCTCCGGTCGGGGCCGTCTGTGACCTCTCCTTTCGTTCCATCGCCGGGGCCGCGTCCCACATCCTCTCGCTGGTCGGCGGCACATTTCTGATCTCGTTGATCAAACCCCAGTTTGAGACACCCAAGGGCCTTCCCGGCTTCCATGGCGTGGTGGAGGACCCGGTGCTTCTTTCGCATATCATGCGGTCCGTCTACCAGCTTCTCCGTCGGGACGGTGTAGGAGTGAAGGATGTGACCAGGAGCCCGATCAAAGGGGCCAAAGGCAACGTGGAGTATCTGGCGTTGCTGGTGCCGGGAAACGGTCTGGACGAAGAGGCGTTTGCCTCACGGCTCTAAGGAGAACGGTTCTCCTTCCACCAACAGTACGATGGTTTTCACCCCGCCGACGGCAAGCGCCGTGGTTTCCACTTGCGTGAACGCCCGCTGGATCTCTGTGGAGGCGAGGAACGTCTTGCTCAGGTTGATGAACAACACGCGGTTGCTCAAGCTGCAGCCAATGAGGTTTGTCCCCGATGCGATGTACGTCACCGCCCCCTCGGCGATGGCGGCCTGGTCCGGTCCTGCGAGCAACGCTTCCAACGTATCATGATAGACATCACCGCCCATCCGTTTCTGGGTGATGGGAAACAGCTGGATATCTCCGCGGAGGGTGACGAATGCGGCCTGGACGGCGCGATAGCCGGTGGCGACCTGCTTTTCCGTCTGGCTCTCGATCGCCTCAGGTACGCCGCTTTGGGCGATGGAACGGAGGATCACCGGACGGGCGATGATGACCGTCACCGCCATGGCGACGAACCAGATCAGCCAGAGAAGCGGCATGCGGTGGCCTTTGTGTTCCATACGTGGAAGTGTAGTAATTTCTTGTACGCTTTACAACGTTTTGGAATCAAGGGTATGATGTTGTATCATGAGAATCATGACTGGCATCCCTTCTTCATCCGGTTTGGCGGACGGACCCGCGCTGGTCTATCTGCATTCCGCGCTCGTCACCGAAAAGGAGCATATTCCACCTTCCCGGGTACAGAAAGAGGTGGATCGTTTCCATACGGCGGTGGAGAAGGTCTCCATCGAACTCTCCGAGATGGAGGACGACGCGGCGTCAAAGGATATTCTTGAGACGCACCGCATGATGCTGGGGGATCCTGAGTTCATCCGCGCGGTGGACACGATGATCCAGAACGAGCAGGTGACGGCCACTTGGGCGGTGAAGGCGACGATCGATGAGATGACCAAACCGCTGGTCTCCAGCAAGGACGCCCTGTTCCGTGAACGTGCCGCCGATTTCGAGGATGTTTCGCTGCAGATCATCCGGGTGCTGCAAGGCCAGCCCCAGCACGGTCTGTCCCACCTTGACCGTGACGTGATCCTGGTTGCCGACAAACTGCTGCCTTCCGAACTCTTTTCCATCGACAAGACCCATGTGCTGGGCATCGCGCTGGACGGCGGCGGCTCCACCAGCCACATCGCCATTCTGACCCGTTCGCTCCGCATTCCCACGGTGCTCGCCCTGGGGTCGTTCAGCTCCAAGGTGCACAGCGGCGACGAGGTGATCGTCGACGGCAACTACGGCGAGGTGTTCGTCCGTCCTGAACTGAGCACCCGGCAGATGGTCAAGGAACGGAACGAGCGGATGGAGCGGGAGCATCACCAGCTGGATGAGCTGTCAAAACTGCCCACGGTGACCCAGGACGGACACGCCATGGTGATCCTCTCCAACATCGAGATGGTCCGTGAGGTCCCGCTGGTCAAGCAGGTCGGCTCGGATGGCATCGGGTTGTACCGCTCCGAGTATCTGATCATCGAAGGCGGGGAGAAAATCTCCGAGGACGTCCAGTTTGAGAACTACAAGTCGGTCATCCAGGCGATGGCGCCCCAGCCGGTGACCATCCGTACGTTTGACATCGGCGGAGACAAAGTGGTCCCCGGCCTGGGCATTGACGAGCAGAACCCCATTCTGGGGTGGAGGGCCGTCCGCTTCTGTCTTGCACGAAAGGACATTTTCTCGGTACAGTTACGCGCGTTGCTCCGCGCCAGTGTGTTTGGAAAACTCAGGATCATGTTCCCGATGATCAGCGGCGTGAAGGAGCTGGATGATGTCCTGGCCGTGCTGGAGCATGTGAAGCAGGGGATGGATGCCCAGCACATCCCGTACGACCATGACGTGCAGATCGGGACGATGATCGAGGTACCGTCGGCGGCCTTGTGCGCCGATCTGTTGGCGGGGAAGGTGGACTTCTTCTCCATCGGAACCAATGACTTGATCCAGTACACGTTGGCGGTCGACCGCGGCAATGAGAAGATCGCCTACCTGTACCAGCCGTTGCACCCCGCCGTGCTGCGGTCCATCAAGATGATCATCGACAAAGGGCACGCCGCCCACATCCCGGTGGGGATGTGCGGAGAGATGGCGGGCAACAGTTTCCTCTCCCCGTTGCTGTGCGGATTGGGACTGGATGAATTTTCGATGGACCCCCAGTCGGTGCTGGCGGTGCGACGTAGCCTGAGAATGGTGACGTACGCCGAATGCCAGCAACTGGCCGAAGCCGTGTTACGGCTGGACGAAAGCGAGGCCATCAAAGCGTACATGAAGGATTGGATGGAACACCATGAGCGAATATCAGAATGAGACGGGCAAGATTCCTGTCGTAGCGATCATCGGACGGCCCAATGTCGGCAAATCGACGTTGTTCAACCGTCTGCTTGGCAAACGGCGGGCCATCACCAGCCCGGAACCCGGGGTGACCCGGGACGCCATCGAGGAACGGTGGTATCTGGGCAACCACCCGGTCACGCTGGTGGACAGCGGCGGCATCAAGCAGGAGAAGGAAGGATTGGACGACCTGGTGACCGACCGGAGCGTCTCGCTGTTCGCCTCCAGCGACGCCATTTTGTTTTTGATGGACTGCACCGAGGTGACCGGAGAGGATCGCCAGATCATGGAAGATCTGCGTCCCTACACCGACAAGGTGGTTTTGGTGGTCAACAAGGTGGATGATGAGAAGCGGCAGAACCTGGTCTGGGATTTCTTCCAGTACGGGTTCCAGCGGGTTGTCGGCATCTCCGCCGCCCATGGTCTGGGAATGGATGAACTGGAAGACTGCCTGATGGGCATGCTGGATCTGACCACCGTGGAGGAAGCGCCGGAGAAAGAGGCGACGGTGAAGATCGCCATCATGGGCAAGCCCAACACCGGCAAGAGCACGCTGACCAACCTGCTGGTCGGGGAAGAGGTGTCGCTGGTCAGCGACATCCCCGGCACGACGCGGGATGTGGTCCAGAGCCGCTTCACCTACAAGAACACCCTGTTCTCCGTGATGGACACGGCGGGAATCCGCCGCAAGGGGAAGGTCAGTGATGACGTGGAGTACTACTCGGTCAACCGGTCCATCAAGGCGATCGAGGAAGCGGACGTGGTGCTCCTGATGATCGACAGCGAGGAAGGCATCTCCGAACAGGACAAGAAGATCGCCAACCTGGTGGTACGCCGCGGCCGCGGCATCATTCTGGTGCTGAACAAGATCGACCTGCTGCATGGCCCGCAGAACCAGCTGAACGCCATCGAGGACCGGACCCGGTACCTGTTTCCCGTCCTGGGATTCGCTCCGCTCGTCCCCATCTCCGCCAAAGACGGAAAGAACATCGGCAAGCTTCTGGATACCGTATGGGCTGTCTGGAGACAGAACAACAAACGGGTGGAGACGGCGCAACTGAACGTCGCCATCAAGGAGTGGGGGGAGAAATACCAGCCACCCCGCGGAGAAGCCGGCCATTACAAGGTGTACTACGGCACGCAGGTCGGGGTGAACCCGGTGCGGTTCCTTCTGTTCGTCAACCGGATCAAGGACTTTCCGCCGATGTACATCCAGTATCTGAAGAACTGCATCCGGCGTGATCTTGGCTTCACCATGATCCCGGTGGAGGTGGATCTCAGGGAACGGACCCGCAATCCATCGTTGCATGACCGGGCTCCCAAGGCCCCGTCGCTGACGGATATCAAGAAGAATGCCGCGGCCAAGGCCGCCCCGCGCTCCGGCGGCCGTGCCAAACCGCGTCCCCGGCCGGTCAAGCCAGGCAACAAGGCGGCGTTGGGAAAAGCGATCGAACGGGCGCAGAAACGGGCGAAGTCGAGCGCCTCCAAACGTGGATCCTGAGATCAAGGTCGTCGCGTTCGATGTCGACGGCACGCTGTATGGGAAATGGTCCTATCTGTGGCGCATGACCCTGAGCGGTTTCCCTGATCCCTTGCTGGCCTGGGCATACAACCGGGCCAGGATACGCTACCGGGAGGTGCAGGGGACGGATCCGGTCCTTCCGGAAACCAGGGAAGGGTACCTCCGCCGTCTGTCCCTTCTGATGCTGAACGCACTGGGAAGAAAGCCCAGTGAGAAGGCCATCGCCCGGATCACCCGGCGGGTGGAGCGGCAGATGTACCACCGCTGGGCTGTGCTGTACCGAAGCGTCCATGGACGGAAGGGAATGCGCTCTGCCGTCGAAGAGCTCCACCGCATGGGCTACCGGATCGCCATCCTGTCGGATTTCCCGTTGGTGGAGAAACTCAAAGCCCTGGGCATCGCCCCATGGGTGGACGTCGCCCTGTCCAGCGAGGATATCGGATACCTCAAGCCGGACGGGCGGGTGTTTTCCCGTCTTCTTGACGCCATCGGGGTGCCGGCAGGGCAGGTGTTGTACGTCGGGGACAGTTATCACAAGGACGTTCTGGGAGCCAAAGGGGCGGGAATGCATACCGTTCTGCTTTCCCGAGGCCGTCGAAGCGTGTACCCCGAGGCGGAATATGTGGTACATTCTTTTCAGAGACTGATTTCCTTGTTTCGGTAATGGAGGTCTGTATGGATCGGTTGTGGATTGTGGTATCCCTCGCATTGTCCCTGTTGACGCTCGTGATCATGTTCCTGCTGCGCGCGGAGGACAAGAAAGAAAAGAGCTTCTCCCGGGTGATGGAGTTGATCAGCCGATTCCGCTCCGAAGCGGGCAAGACGGAATCCCAGCTGAAAGAGACCAGCCAGCAGGCGAGCAATGAAATCAACGCGCAGGTCAACAATGTCCACAACCTGATGCGTTCCATTGACGCGAAGATCCTGGATCTGGAAGGCCGTAGCGAAGACCTTTCTAAACTCCAGGCGGTGATGAACAACTACCGTGACGTAATGGTCCAGCTGAACGCCCTGACGGATCAAGCCGAGGGCAAGATCCAATTGGTCAACGAACAGGTCGCCGAGGTGAAGCGGATCGAATCGGTCATCGCTGGTTTCCGCGAGGAGATCGCCCAGGCCCGGCAGGCCATCCAGAACGATCTGGACGCCTCCAAAGCAACCATTTCCACGCTGGAAGCGGAGACACTCCAGCGGTTGGGAGATACCAGGCAGACGGTGGAGAAGACGATGCAGAATTGCAAGGATGTCGTCTCCGGACTGAAGACAACCCTCCAAGAGGAGGAGGACGCCGCCATCGCCGCCGTACACAAAGAAACGGAAGAGCTTCGTCAGTTGGGGCAGAAGACCGATACGCTGGTCGAATCCTCCAAAGAGCAGTTCAACCAGTTGCAGGCTGATTCCGTCGCCCAGGTGAACAAGGATCTTTCCGCGTTCACCATCGCCAGCACGCAGAAACTGGAGACGGTGTTCAAGCAGACCATCGAGCAGATCGACGCGTCGTTCCTCACCATGGTGCACACCTCCCAGGTGTTCATCAATGAACTGGACAGCAGACTGGCTTCCACCAAGGAGATCACCTCATCGCTGGAAGCGAAAAGTGCCGATAACCTTGCCCAAGCCTCCCGGCGTCTGGATTCCTATTCCCGGCAGATCGCCGCCGCTCAGGCGGAAATCGTCTCCCAGGAGAACCGGAAGAAACAGATGGAGGAGAGCATCCATGCCATCCAGGAAGAAGCCCAGGCGCTGCATCAGGAATTGAACCATCTGAAAGAAGAGAAAGCGGCCATCATCAAGGAACGGGAGGAACGCCCCCAGCCGGTGATCATCCCCGCCCCCATTCCAACCAACCCCGTCCAACCGACCACCACCGAAGCTCCTGAAGAACCCCAAGTTCCTGAAGAACCGGAGGCCACCGAGGAACCCGAGGCCACCGAGGAACCCGAAGCCACCGAGGAACCTGAAGCCATCGAAGAACCTGAAGCCATCGAAGAACCTGAAGCCATCGAAGAACCTGAGGCCACCGAGGAACCGGAAGCCATCGAGGAACCGGAAGCCATCGAGGAACCGATACCTGAACTTGAGGATCTGGTGACCAGTCCGGAGCCTGTGGAGGATGCCAAGCCGCTTCCCCTTCAGGAGTTCGAGCCGGAGTTTGTGGCGGAGGACAAGGAGCCGGAACCGGTGGATATCCCTGATGAGAAAGAGTTGGGGAAGAAGAAACCGGAGAAAACGGTCAGTTACGTTCCTGTCGGCAAAGAGGAAGAAATTCGTCTGGACGATGAGAGCTGACGCGGCTTGACGATAGCGGATTGTCTCAGTACCTTACAGGCATCTACCGGGTGGGTTTGTAACACATTCAGTGAGAATACAACATGGGCGTTTCCGGACGGCTCCGGGAAGGCCTAGAAAAACTGAGGGATACCTATGGAAACAACTGAGCAGTCCAAAGAGACGAAAACGCCGGAAAAGCAGCAGGATATGGCCATGGACCAGAAGGAGGCCAAGCGTCCGGTCAATGACGCCGATTTGGAACATGCCAAAGCGGAGAACGCCAAGCTTTCCGAAGAAAATACCAAACTGAAAGCAGAGAATGCCGCGTTGCAGGAGAAAGTCAATCTGATCCTTCTGAAGTACGCGGATATGGACAACGCGCGTAAGCGTGCCATCCGTGATTGCGACGAGGGGATCGCCCGCGCCAAGGCCAATATGGTCAGGGATCTGCTCCCTACGTTGGATGATTTCCAACGTGCTGTCGCAGCCGCGGAAAAAGGGGATGACTACGGCAAGATGCTGGAAGGGGTGAAGATGATCCAAGCGAATCTCTTCTGCCATGTTGCAGAAGAACTACGGCTTGGAAGTGATGCATTCCGAGGGCAAGCCGTACGACCACAACCAACAGGAAGTGTTCCTGGTCGTCGAGGATGAGAAGCTGAAGGATGAGGTTGTCCTGGAGACCTTGATCCCCGGCTACACCATCGATGGCAAAGTGCTCCGCCCGGCGAAGGTCAAGCTGGGGAAACCGAAAGCAAAAAATTGACGATTGCACGTGGCGTGAGTATTTTACAAGCAGTTCGAGAGAACAATTGATTGATATGAACATTGGTAACGACAAGTGAGGAGATAGAGAGTATGGGTAAGATTATTGGTATTGATTTGGGCACCACAAACAGCTGTGTCGCCGTCATGGAGGGGAATGAGCCGAAAGTCATCATCAACAGTGATGGCGCCCGGACCACTCCGTCCATTGTGGCGTTCACCGACAGCGGCGAGCGCCTTGTCGGTCAGCCCGCGAAGAACCAAATCATCAAAAACGCTGAGAATACGGTGTATTCCATCAAGCGGTTCATGGGGCATAAATACAGTGAAGTGACGGAAGAGGCCGCACAGGTTCCGTACAAAGTGGTCGCCAGCAATGAAGGCTATGCCCGTGTGTTGATTCACGGCAAGCAGTATTCGCCGGAAGAGATCAGCGCCGCGATCCTTCAGAAGATGAAGGAAAGCGCCGAGGCCTATCTTGGCGAGAAAGTGACGGAAGCGGTCATCACCGTTCCCGCGTACTTCAATGACTCGCAGCGTCAGGCCACCAAGGACGCCGGCAGGATCGCCGGTCTGGATGTCAAGCGGATCGTCAACGAGCCGACCGCATCCGCCCTTGCCTATGGTCTGAACAAGGATACGTCCAAGGAAGAGAAGATCGTCGTCTACGACTTCGGTGGTGGTACGTTCGATGTCTCCATCCTGGAGCTGGGTGATGGTGTCTTCGAAGTGAAGTCCACCAACGGTGATACCCACCTTGGCGGTGATGACTTCGATGCCCGCATCATCGAGTGGATGAACAGCGAGTTCAAGAAACAGTACAACATTGACCTGAAGAACGACAAGGTCGCTCTGCAGCGTCTGAAGGACGAGGCGGAGAAGGCGAAGATCGCCCTGTCCACCACGATGAGCTATGAGATCAACCTGCCGTATATCGGCAACGTTGGTGGCAATCCGGTGCACCTTCAGATGACGTTGACCCGCGCCAAATTCGAGGAGCTGGTCGATGATCTGATCCAGCGGTCCAAACAGCCGGTGCAGAATGCGTTGCGTGACGCCGGCCTGACGGTCAATGATATTGATGACGTCATTCTGGTTGGTGGTACGACGCGTATCCCCAAAGTCCAGGAGACGGTTCGCCAGATTTTCGGCAAAGAGCCGCGTAAGGGCGTCAACCCGGATGAGGTCGTTGCCATGGGCGCCGCCATTCAGGGTGGTATTCTTGGCGGAGACGTCAAGGACGTCGTCCTGTTGGATGTCACGCCGCTTTCGCTGGGCATCGAGACCCTCGGTGGCGTCGATACCAAGATGATTCCGCGCAACACGACGATTCCTACCAAGAAGAGCCAGATCTTCAGTACGGCTGCTGATGGACAGACGGAAGTCACCATCAACGTCCTGCAGGGCGAGCGTGAGATGGCCTCGCAGAACAAGTCGCTTGGTCGGTTCAACCTGGTTGGTATTCCCGCCGCTCCGCGTGGGGTGCCTCAGATCGAGGTGTCCTTCGATATTGATGCCAACGGCATCGTCCACGTTTCGGCGAAGGACCTTGGCACTGGCAAGGAACAGAAGATCCGTATCGATGGAGCTTCCGGTCTTTCCGATGACGAGATCAACCGGATGGTGAAGGACGCTGAGTCGCATGCCGAAGAGGATAAGAACGCCCGCTCGAAGATTGACGCCCGCAACGAAGCGGAAAGCATCCAGTACAGCACCGAGAAGTCTCTGAAAGACTACGGTGACAAGGTGTCCGCCGATGAGAAGGTGAAGATCCAGAGCGCGTTGACCGACCTGAAGAACACGTTGGCCAACCAGAACGCCTCCGCTGAGGAGATCAAGGCGAAGAGCCAGGCCGTCCAAGAGGCTGCCTACAAGCTCTCCGAGGAGATCTACAAGGCAGCAAGCGCCAACGCCCAGGCCAATGCTGGTGCCCAGCAGCAACAGCAGCAGGCTGAGCAACCCAAGAAGGACGAGCCCAAGAAGCACAAGGGCAACGGTCCTGATGACGCCGACTATGAGGTGGTGAACTGATTGCCGGTTTTCTGCTACACTATCGGTTGAATGTGCATCATGTCGGCCAAAAGCCGACATGATGTATGTTAAAGGGTTGGAAGAGGTTGTATGGCGACAAAACGTGATTACTATGAAGTGCTCGGCGTCTCCAAGGACGCGACACTGGAACAGATAAAGAAAGCCTACCACAAGCTGGCGTTGCAGAACCACCCGGACACCCATCCCGGTGACAAGGCTGCTGAGGAACGCTTCAAGGAAGCCACCGAAGCCTACGAGGTCCTGGGGGACGAGAAGAAACGTGCCGCCTATGATCAGTTTGGATTCGCCGGCATCGATGGCGCCGGTGGGACGGGGCATGATTATTCCCATGTCTACCAGGATTTCTCCGATATTTTCGGGGGTCATGGCGGTTTTGAGGATATCTTCAGCTCGTTCTTCGGCGGTGGCATGGGAGGCGGCGGTGGTGCCAGACAAAGCCAGCAAGGCCCAGGGCCAGGCGCCAACCTTCGCTACGATGTGACGATTGATTTCGCCCAGGCGCTTGCCGGGACGAAAGTGGATATTTCCTACGCCCACCAGGTGATGTGCGACACCTGCCATGGAACGGGAAGTGAAGGCGGGGATGGAGGGACGAAAGTCTGCCCGACCTGCGGTGGCAGTGGACAGGTGCGCCGCAACAGCGGTTTCTTCTCCATCGCCACCACCTGCCCGACCTGCGGTGGAACCGGCCGGGTGATCGATCATCCCTGCTCCGATTGCCACGGCAGCGGCGTCAAGCGCAAGCAGACCAAGGTGCGGGTGACCATTCCTGCCGGGGTGGATACCGGAAACCACATGACGCTGCGCGGCATGGGGGATGCGGGAGCCAACGGAGGGGAGTCCGGTGACCTGTATGTCTACATCAACGTCAAACCGGACAAGTACTTCGTCCGTGATGGCGCCGATCTGTACCTGCAGATCCCCGTTTCGTTCCCCCAGGCAGCCCTTGGCTCGGACATCCAGGTGACCAACTGGGATGGCACGGTGCTGAAGGTCAACATCCCCAGCGGGACGCAGAGCGGCAAGTTGCTTCGCGTCCGTGACCAGGGAGCGCCAAAGCTGAACAGCACGGAGCGTGGGGACCTGTACATCAAGATTCAGGTGGATACCCCCAAGCGGCTTGGCCTGAAAGCCAAGAAGTTGATGCAGGATCTTGCCGAGGCGATGGGCTCTGATGACCATCCCTCTCCAGTGACGTTCGAACAATGAGGTGAATGATGGGCGAGAAGGTCTACGGGAAACATAACATCGAGGAAGCCATCAAGGTGGCTTCGATGGGTTCCACGCTGTATGTGTCCCGGTCGGTGGGGAAGGCGTACGCCGATGTGGAGCGCGCCGCGATGCTCACCGGGAAGATCGCCATCAAACGGATCAGTCCGGTCGAGATGGACCGGATGGTCCCCGATGCTGATCACCGGGGTGTGGTGCTGGACATCGGAGGCCCCCGCAAGGGTGGCGGCCGGTTGATCCAGACCTCAGTGGAACAGTTTCTCAAAACCCTTCCCGAAGGTCAGGGGGCGGTGGTGCTGGTGCTGGATGAGATCACCGACCCGCACAATCTGGGAGCGATCCTCCGCTCTGCCGACCAGTTTGGCGTGGATCTGGTGGTGGTCCCCCAGCGCAATTCCGCCGGTTCCACCGAGACGGTGACCAAAGTCTCTTCCGGAGCGGCACAGTACGTGCCGATGGCGGTGGAGACCAACCTGAACCGGGTGCTGACCACCCTGAAGAACAGTGGATTCTGGGTGTATGGCGCTGACATGAGCGGAACCTCTTCGTATGCCACCGAGTTCTCCTCCCGCACCGTATTGGTGATGGGCTCGGAGGGATCGGGAATCCGTCAGATGACCCGTTCCCTGTGCGATTTCATTGTTTCCATCCCGATGTCCGGACATATTGATTCGTTGAATGTTTCCGTCGCCACGGGGATTCTCCTGTATGAATTCCGCAGGCAAAAGCCGTTGGCGGATTCAACGAATATGCAGAATTAGGAATATTTCAGTCATAAAATATCATTTATTCTTGCAAGTTGCCGCTTCTCTCAATAAGATGGTACCATCCTATGAAAGAGGAGTGAGGAACCAATGAAAAAAACGCTCGCTGTTTTGCTCTGCTTGTTGATGGCCTTCTTTGCCTTTGCGCAAGGAAGCTCCGAACCTGCCGCCACAGCGCCTGCCGCAGCACCTGCCGCGGCCGCTAAACCGGCTGCTCCGAAGTATCACATCGGTGTCGTCACCGGAACGGTATCCCAGTCTGAGGATGACCTTCGTGGTGCCGAGGTACTGATCAAGGAATATGGCGCCGTCAAAGACGGTGGCATCATTCAGCACGTCACCTATCCTGACAACTTCATGGACGAAGCGGAGACCACCATCAGTGTGATCGCCGGTCTCGCCGATGATCCGTTGATGAAGGCCGTCATCGTCAACCAGGCAGTCCCTGGCACGACCGAGGCGTTCCGCAGGATCAAGGAGAAGCGCCCTGACATCCTGACCATCGCTGGTGAGGCGCATGAGGATCCGGCCGTCATCGAGAGCGCGTCCGACCTGGTCGTCCAGAACGACTTCGTCGCCCGTGGTTATCTGATGGTCCACACCGCCCATGAGCTTGGCTGCGACACCTTCATCCACATCTCCTTCCCGCGCCACCTCTCCTACGAGACGATGAGCCGCCGTGTCGCCATCATGAGGGCGACCTGTGAGGACCTTGGCATGAAGTTCGTCATGGAGACCGCTCCGGATCCGACCAGCGATGTTGGTATCCCGGGTGCCCAGCAGTACATGTTGGAGAAAGTCCCCGCGTGGATTGAGAAGTACGGCCAGAAAGCGGCGTTCTTCTGCACCAACGACGCGGAGACCGAGCCGCTTCTCAAGCAGCTGCTCGCCTATGGCGGCTACTTCATCGAAGCCGACCTTCCTTCTCCGTTGATGGGCTATCCTGGAGCCCTGGGCATCGACCTTTCCGCGGAAGCGGGCGATTTCTCCGCCATTCTGAAGAAGGTTGAGGCCGCTGTGGTCGCCAAGGGTGGCGCAGGCCGCTTCGGCACCTGGGCATTCTCCTATGGCTATACCACGACCGCCGGTCTTGGACAGCATGCGATGAACGTGTTGGATGGCAAGAGCGAGCTGACCAAACTTTCCGACCTGATGAAGGCGTACAACAAGTACACCCCGGGCGCCAAGTGGAACGGCAGCTACTACACCAACGTTGACACCGGTGTTCGCGCCAAGAACCACGTGTTGATCTATCAGGATACGTACATGATGGGCAAAGGCTACATGCACGCTACTGACGTCACCGTGCCGGAGAAGTACTTCACACTGAAGTAGGTTTCCTTGCACATACCAAGGGGGGGGAGGTCATCCCCCCCTTCTTGTAGCAGGGTGTGCTTCCAGCTGTTCGTTTCCTGAGCGAAGAGCTGGAACCATACAGAAGGATGGAGCAGATGAGTGAACAACAAACACCGTTGTTGGAAATGAGGAAGATTTCCAAAGACTTCTTTGGAAACAAGGTGCTTCAGGATATCAATTTTACCTTGGGTAAAGGAGAGATCCTTGGATTGGTTGGTGAGAATGGAGCGGGAAAGTCGACGCTGATGAAGATTCTCTTCGGCATGGATGAGATCCGTGAGACGGGAGGATACGGCGGGGATGTGCTGATGGACGGACAGGTCGTCCATTTCAACTCCTCGCGTGACGCGTTGAACCTGGGCATCGGCATGGTACACCAGGAGTTCTCCCTGCTTCCTGATTTCACCGCCGCGGAGAATATTCTGTTGAACCGGGAGCCGGTCAAACCGAGCTTCCTGTCTGATTTGTTCGGGGACCGGCTGGATACCATCGACCGCCCCAAGCTGGAAGAGATCAGCGAAAAAGCCATCAAACGGCTCGGTGTGCCGCTTGATGAGGACATGCTGGTTTCCCAGATGCCGGTAGGCCACAAACAGTTCACTGAAATCGCGCGTGAGCTTTCCAAGGAAGACAGCGAGAGCGCCGGACATATCCGGCTTCTGGTGCTGGACGAGCCGACGGCGGTGCTTTCCGAAAAGGAAGCCGATACGTTGCTGACGGCAATGAAGAAGCTTGCCAAGGAAGGCATTTCCATCATTTTCATCAGTCACCGGCTGCAGGAGATCATCGACGTCTGCGACCAGATCATGGTGATGCGGGACGGAAAGATCATCAAGCAGGTGCCCAACGACAAGAGCATCAACATCGCGGAGATCGCCCAGTGGATGGTCGGACGTGAAGTCTCCATCGGTTCCGGAGAAAAACGACCGTATGACTACCACAAAGCCAAGGTCGCGCTGTCCATCCGGAATCTCTGGGTGGATATGCCCGGTGAAATCGTCCGGGACGTCAACCTTGATGTGTACGATGGAGAAATCCTGGGCATCGGCGGGTTGGCCGGACAGGGCAAACTGGGAATCCCCAACGGCATCATGGGCTTGTACAACGGTGGCGGTTCGGTGGAGTTCGAAGGGAGGATGATCCCGATGAACATGCCGCGCGCCATGCTGGATTCCGGGCTCTCGTTCGTCAGTGAGGATCGCCGGGGTGTCGGCCTGCTGTTGGACGAATCGCTGGAGTGGAACATTTCGTTCACCGCCATGCAGGTGGAGAACAAGTATCTGAAACGGAAACTGGGATTCATCAAATGGCGTGACGAGGACGCCATCGCAGAGGAAACGAAGAAGTACGTGGACCAGCTGGCCATCAAATGCACCTCGACCAAACAGAAGGCGAAGGAGCTCTCTGGTGGAAACCAGCAGAAGGTCTGCCTGGCCAAGGCGTTCGCCATGGCCCCCAAACTGCTGTTCGTCGCCGAGCCCACCCGGGGCATCGACATTGGCGCGAAGGCACTGGTGCTCCAGGCGCTGAAGCGGTACAACCAGGAGCAGGGGACGACGATCGTGATGATTTCAAGCGAACTGGAGGAGCTCCGGTCGGTGTGTGACCGCATCGCCATCGTGACGGATGGACGGGTCCACGGCATCCTGCCGGCGACCAGCCCCAGTTCGGATTTCGGCCTGCTGATGGTCGGCCAGGGAAAGAAGGTGGCAAATGCATAGGATCAAGCAATTCATCAACAGTTTTGGACTGCCCCGCATCATCATCGGGTTGTTCCTGCTGCTGTTGTTCGTCGTGGCGCCGTTTGTCGGCGTCAAGGTATCGACCAGCATCAACGACACCATCGTGCGTTTCGGCATGAATGGCGTGCTGGTGCTCGCCATGGTGCCGATGATCCACAGTGGGTGTGGTCTGAACTTCGGTCTGCCGCTTGGCATCATCGCCGGTCTTTTGGGTGCGACACTCTCGTTGGAAGCGGAGCTGCACGGCTTCGCCGGCTTCTTGATGGCCATCGTCTTCGCCACGCCGTTTGCGTTGGTGCTGGGGTGGGGCTATGGCAGACTGCTGAACAAGGTCAAAGGCGGCGAGATGATGATCGCCACCTATGTCGGCTTCAGCTCCGTCGCCTTCATGTGCATGATGTGGCTGCTGCTTCCCTACAAGAACCCGACGATGGTCTGGGGGTACAGCGGCAGAGGCCTGAGGACGACCATTTCGACGGAGGGCTACTACCTCCACATCCTTGATTCGTTCCTGGAGATCAAACTGGGACCGATCACCATCCCGACGGGAATGATTTTGTTCTTCGCCATCCTGGCGTTTGGCATGTGGGCGTTCCTCCACACCAAGACCGGCACGGCGATGACCGCCGTCGGGTCGAACCCGGTGTTCGCCCGGGCAAGCGGCATCAACATTGATCGGATCCGCACGTTGTCCGTCATCATGTCCACCTGGCTTGGCGCGGTAGGCATTCTGGTCTACCAGCAGAGCTTCGGGTTCATCCAGCTGTACATGGGGCCGTTCTACATGGCGCTTCCCGCCGTCTCGGCCATCTTGATCGGAGGAGCCAGCGTCAACAAGGCGAGCATCCCCAATGTGATCATCGGGACGCTCCTGTTCCAGGGCATCCTGACGATGACCCCGTCGGTGATGAACTCTGCGGTGCACACCGACATGTCCGAGGTGGTGCGTATCGTGGTGTCCAATGGTATGATTTTGTACGCTCTGACCCGTAAGACGGAGGCGACACGATGAAAAAGGTACGCAAACAAACGGTTGGAGGGAAGATTGGAAACTTCATCTCCAACAACATGGTTCCCGTGCTGTTCGTCATCATCTGCGCGTTCAGCATTCCGCTTTCCGGGTACAGCGCAAACTATCTGTTCTCCGAGATCATCGTCCGGATGAGCCGGGATTCGTTCTTGATCGTCAGCCTGCTGGTCCCCATCATGGCCGGCATGGGGCTGAACTTCGGCATGACACTGGGCGCCATGGCGGCGGAGATCGGATTGATCTGCATCAGCGACTGGGGTGTGGTTGGCATTCCCGGCATGGTGCTGGCGGCCATCATCTCCACCCCAATCTCCGTGCTGTTGGGTTGGTGGTGCGGCAAGATCCTCAACTTGGCCAAAGGCCGTGAAATGGTGACCAGCTACATCATCGGCTTCTTCATGAACGGCATCTACCAGTTGATCGTCCTGTACTGCATGGGGGCCATCATCCCGGTGCGGAGCTCCAAACTGGTGCTTCCCCGTGGCTACGGCATCCGCAACACCGTCAACCTGTCCGGCATCCGCAAGACGCTGGACAACCTGGTGTCAGTGAAGATCGCCGGCATCAGCATCCCCATCGCCACCTTTGCCGTGATCGCCATCCTCTGCCTGTTCATCGTCTGGTTCCGCAAGACCAAACTGGGGCAGGACATGCGGGCCGTCGGGCAGGACATGGAAGTGGCCCGTGCCGCCGGCATCCGGGTGGAGGAGACCCGTATCATCTCCATCATCATCAGCACGGTGCTGGCCGGCTATGGCATGATCATCTACCTGCAGAACATGGGGACGCTGAATACGTACAACAGCCACACCCAGGTCGGCATGTTCTCCATCGCCGCGCTCCTTGTCGGTGGCGCGTCGGTCGCCAAGGCCAACATCCGCAACGTGTTCCTCGGCGTCATCCTGTTCCACCTGATGTTCATCGTCTCCCCGATGGCAGGAAAGAACCTGATCGGTGAAGCGCAGCTCGGTGAGTACTTCCGGGTGTTCGTCTCCTACGGCGTCATCACGCTGAGTCTGGTGCTGTACGAAGTCAGGAAGAAACGGGAAGCCAATCAGGAAGGCATGGAGCTGGCCGCTGACCAGAAGGAGGATGCGTGATGAACAGGAAACGGTTGTTGGTCCGCACCATAGCCATTGTGGCGGTGATCGCCCTGGCGCTGTTGATGTACTTCATCGGACGCCAGCATACCATTCTGGTGGACAACAAGACGGTCACCCTGGCCGATGGCAGTGAGATCAAGGCGCTCTCCACCGTGGTGGTGCGCGTTCGACAAGCAGGATGAGATGGAACTCGCCGGCCCGTGATCGTGACCAGTACATCGTCATGGCCCAGCGCCATACGATCTACCATCACCTACACGGATGCCCAGTGGGAGGAGCACACCTTCTCCCGCACGTTCTCCGTTCCGGTGGGGCTGGATATGGTGATCATCTCCATCCCGACATTGGTCGCCCATCAGGACGCCCCCCAGTCGGAGTGGTTGACCGAATACGTCGCCCCGACGGCGGTGGTCCGGCAGGATGCCCAGGCGGAAGAGGTGATCACTACGGAAGATACCGGATTGGGTACCAGTTTCTGAGACAAGGATCGCAAAGAAACAAAAAAGGGCCGGAGCAATCCGGTCCTTTTTTGTATGCGGTATGGGTGTCAGTTCTCGAAGAACTTGTTTCCGATGTCCTGGCGGTACCACGATCCGGGGAACGAAATGTACTTGGCTCCCTGGTACGCCTGCTTGTTGGACTGGACGATATTCTCCTTGATGCCTACCACGGTGACGCAGCGTCCACTGGTGGTCACCGCTTTGCCCCCGATGTTCTGGACACCGCCGAAGAAGAACAGCGGAGCGTCCTTGAAGGCGTTCAGCTGGATGGCTGCCGGCATGGGATCCAGCACCTTGCCGGTCTGTGGATTCTGGGGATAGCCTTCACTGGCGATGACCAAAGCCACGGCGGAGTTGGTGGAAACGGAAAGCTGGAAATCGGAGAGACGATCCTCGCGCATCGCGTTGATGATGTCGATGGCATCACTCTTGACCAACGGAAGGAACGCCTGGGTGGCCGGATCGTTGAACCGCACATGGTAGTCCACCAACATCGGACCCTGGGTGGTGACCAGCACACTGAACGTCAACACGCCGCGGTAGGCCATCCGTTCGACCTTCATGCCATACAGCGTTGGATCGATGATCCGGTCGATCACCTCTTTTTTGACTTCTTCCATCAATGGTACCGGGCAGACGGAGCCCATACCACCGGTGGGGATGCCGGTGTGTTCCGATTTCATGTAATCACTGCAGAACGGCATCAGAAGGTAGCCTTTCTGGTCGATCAACGCCGTGATGGTGACCGGAAGCCCGGTCAGGTGTTCCTCCAGGATGATCGGGCCGGTGGCGAGCAGTTCCTTGGAGAAGTCCATCAATCGGGAATACTGGTCGGAATCGACCATCACCCGGCTGGGTGCCACGCCGTTGCTCTTGACGACGAATCGTTCCCCTTCATGCCGCTTGAGGAATTCAGACAGGGAAGCCTCATCCCGGAACAGGTAGTGTGTCGGGGTGGGGATGTTGTGACGGTCGGTGAACGCACGGGAGAAGTCACGATCTCCTTCCATCTTGAGGGCTGCCGTCGGGGTGCCGAACGTCTGGATGCCTTTTTCGTTGAGTTTGTCGATCATGCCGGCGAACAGGGGTTCTTCCGTTCCGATCATCACGTATTCGATGGCATGTTTCTGGCAGACATCGTACACTTGGGCGAAATCGGCAGGATTGATGTTCAGATTGACGGCGAACGTATCCGTCCCGATGTTGCCGGGCGCCACGAACAACGCGTCAATGAAATGGCTTCGGGAAAGCCACCATGCCACGGCGTGCTCTTTTGCGCCGGATCCCAACACAAGTATGCGCATGCTTCACCTCTCCCTTGCAAACGGTATCATGTTCCAAGCGGAGTGGTCAACAACTGGCATACCGCAAGGTAATCGCCCCGGCTCTCCGCTTTTGTCAGCATTCGTTTCGCCTCTCCGACATCCCGCATTCCTTTCAGATAAAAGGTTGCGCACTTGCGGAACTGATGGCAGGCGCTCTTTTCCCCGTACAGCGCGATGGTCTTGTCCAGGTGCTCCATCATCACTTCGGTACGTATCTGCGGGGTGAGTTGCAGCGCTTCTTCCCCCTGTGCGAGCGCCTTGACGTCCTGGAAGATGAACGGGTTGCCGATGGCCCCCCGTGCGATCATCACGGCATCGACCGGCGTAGTGCGGAGCATCCGCACCACATCCTTGGCGGTGAACAGGTCGCCGCTTCCGATCAACAGGGGATGTTCGCCCTTCTTGTCCAGATATTCTCCCAGTTCGGTCAGCCGTTCCCAATGGGCGTACGGCGCGTATCCTTCCGTGCGGAGCCGTGCATGGAGCGTCAGCGCTTCCGCCCCGCCATCCAGTGCCGCTTGGGCGAACTCCAGGAAGTTCACATGGTCGGCGTCCCATCCCAGTCGGAACTTCACCGAAACGGGAATGGAGGTGTACCGTTTGATCTCCTGGACGATGGAGGTGATCATCTGGGGCTTTTTCATCAACGCCGAACCACTACCTGTCTTGGTTACCTTGGGAACCGGGCAACCGCAGTTGACGTCGATCATCACGGGATTCAGCGGCTGTACCTGTTCGACCGCCTTGGCGATCGGAGTGGTGGAACCCATGAACAATTGAATCACGTAGTCCGTCTCGCCGGGGGCGCGCTGCATCATGTCCGCCGTCTTGTCGCTGTCACGGTACAAGCCTTCGGCGCTGATCATCTCCGTATAGGTAAGATCCGCCCCATGGGCGATGCAGATGGAACGGAACGGCATGTCGGTGAATCCTGCCATCGGGGCGAGGAACAGATTTCCTCCGATGGTCTTCCCCCCGATGGTCACCGGATGGCAGAGAGGACGCTTCATGCGCTCTTCTCCTCCAGATTGAACGCCCGGAGGCTGTTCTCGTACAGCACCGGCGCGATCTCCTCAGGGTCGACGCCCCGGAGGGACGCGATGCATTTCAACGTTTCCGGCAGGAACGCCAGTTGGTTGCGTTGGTTCTGGTAGGGAACCGGAGCGATGAACGGCGCTTCACTTTCGATGACCATCCGGTCCAACGGCATCAGGCGGGCCACCTCCCTGAGGGAATGGCTGCTGGTGAACGTGACGTTGCCGGCGAAGCTGATCATAAGGTTCATGGACAGCGCCTCTTCGGCAAACTCCCAGTTTTCACTGAAGCAGTGGAGGATTCCCCCCGCTTCCGGCAGTTTGTCCCGGAGAATGGTAAGCACGTCGCCTCCGGCCATCCGGTTGTGGATGATCACCGGATAGTCCAGCTTGCGGGCGATATCCAGGCTTTTCAGAAACACTTCGATCTGGGCGTTCCGCTCCCCGTCGCGATGGTAGTAGTCCAGCCCGGTCTCGCCGATGGCGATGACCCCGGGAAGTTTGGCGTACTCCATCACTGTTTTCTCCCAGTCCTTGCCGGGATCCAGTGCGGTGGTCGGGGAAACCCCTACGGCATGGAAGACGTCATGCTGGCTCTCCAGATTGGCGTAGGTGCGTTTGAAATCGGCGAGGGTGTTGCAGATGCTGACCATGTGAGCCACTCCCTTGACCTTCGCCTTTTGGACCGCCATCAGCTGTTCCAGCTGGTTGGTGTCGATGAGACCGATGTGTGCATGTGTATCAAACAACCGCATGACGTGCTCCTTGAGGTGGTTCTCTTTCGGGATTATACGATGATGATACCATCACGGAGAGGGAAAGTCAAACGGCGTAATTCACAATCTTGACAATACTTACATCTTCCGTCTGTTTGACAAAACACCATGCATGTGATAGCGTGGGCAACATGAGAAAAGAGCATTACCACTCCACGATGGAGCAACAACATATCACCCGTCCCTCCAAGGCGTACATCTATCTGGTGCGCAATCCGTCCACCAACGAGATGACCGTGTGCGCGTGGGATGGAGTCCTGTACCCAGGCACTTCCGTCGTCACACCGACCCGCTATGGTCTGGACATGGGGGTTATTGTGGCCAACGCCGCCCACCTGGGTGGGGCCTACACCCCGGGGGACGCAACCTGCCGGGGCGCCTGCACCCGATGCGCCCAAGCCAGGGAAGAAGAAGCGGAGGAGGACGAACAGCCGCTGGTCGCCGCCGGCCAACCGGGGCCGGACGGAGAGCCGGTCGTCGCCCAAGGTGATGACCTGGATGAGATCATCTGGAACGAGGAGCCTGATGTCGATCCCTGCAGTGAGTGCGAGATGTGCACCAACGCCCGGGAGCCGGAGATGGTGGATATCTCCGGGGACGCCGTGTGGATCGACCGGCTTGCCACGCCGGCAGACCTTACCCGCTCCCAGGAACTGACCGCCAAAGAGGATGACGCCATGCGGATCTGCCGGGAGAAGATCGCCCAGCGAAAGCTGGAGATGAAGCTGGTCACCGCCCATTTCCTGCTGGGGGAGCCGAAGGTCCTGTTCTTCTTCACCGCTGATGTCCGAGTCGATTTCCGGGAACTGGTCAAGGACCTGGTCTCCGTGTTCCGCATCCGCATCGAACTCAGGCAGATCGGCGTGCGGGATGAGAGCCGCGTGCTGGGTGGCTTGGCCGTCTGCGGCAGGGACTTCTGCTGCCACTGTGTCACGGACAAGCTCAGCCCGGTGTCCATCAAGATGGCCAAGGAGCAGAACCTTTCGCTGAATTCGATGAAGATATCCGGACCTTGTGGCAGACTCCTTTGCTGTCTGGCATACGAATATGACTTCTACGTGGAGGAGAAGGCCAAGTATCCTCCGGAAGGAAGCCGGTTGAAGATCGGGGACGAACTGATGAAGATCACCGAGGTGAACATCCTTTCCAAGAAGGTATCCCTGTCGGGAAGCGAGGGACGGATGATGACCATCCCCACATCGGCATGCACGTTCAATCCGACGGAGAAGCGGTGGGAGCTGACCAAGGAATACCAGGACCAGTTATTCTCGGAGTGAAAAAGGGATAGGTCTGTATTGACCCATTTCATTGTCTGTGGTATTTTGTTAGACCGTCAGCCATTCGAGGCTGTGAATAGAAATCTTTCATTGAAAAGAACATACGTATCAGGAATGTGTTCGGAGGAAGTACATGAGAAATCGGTCTGCTGAGAAGAGAGAGCGCCAGGATGCCGTTCGCAGATTGCGCAATCGCGCGACGAAAGGTGCCATGCGCACTGCCTGCAAGAAGTTCGAGGCTGCAGTGGTAGCCGGAGACAAAGAGAAGGCTGCCACCACGTTGGCGCTTGCGCTCAAGTTGGTGGATACCGCGGCATCCAAGGGTGCGATCCACAGGAACACCGCCAATCGCACCAAGTCCCGTCTGAGTGGTCGGTACAATCGTTTGGTGGCTCCCGCCGCCGAGCAACCGAAAACCGAAGCTGCCCCCGCTCCCGCGGCCAACTGACGTCATACGGAAAGGATTGAGGAGTAGATCATGGCAGAGTCCAAATTGACAAAAGCGGCGATTATCGAAAACCTTCATGAAACTCACGGATTCAATCGGAGTGACATCCATATGATTATTGATGAGTTCTTTGAGGAAGTGAAAAAGGGACTCAAGAACGACAAGGTGATCGAACTCCGGGGTTTTGGCACGTTTGAGGTTCGCACCCGCAAGGGCCGTGAGAAAGCCCGCAATCCCAAAACAGGCGAGATTGTCGCCGTCGAGACCCATGGTGTTGCGATTTTCCGGCCCGGGAAAGAGTTGAAGGACTACGTCTGGAATCTTCGGGAAGCGAAGTCCGATACATAGGAGCAGTGGTTTGTCCGGTATTTCTCTTCGTAGGAACCTCAGGGCGGTATGTTCTGAGGTTCTTTTGTTATTGGTGAGTTCATTTGTCTACGCATTGGCTTTTCCCGGGTTCGTCACCAAGACGGGAATCGGCTTCATCGCGTTCTTCGCCCTGATCCCTGTCTTCATGGTGATCCGCAGGACATCCTGGAAACTCATCCCATGGTACGGGTTCTTCTATGGCTTCATGTTCTACCTGTTCTTCAACTACTGGCTGAAGTCATTCCATCCCCTTGCCATTCTGATCGTTCCGATCATCAAGGGCGGGGAGATGCTCCTGCTGTTCCCCTGTCTCAAGGCGGCGGACCGGTGGTTCCGCAAGCGTGGTTTTTTGGTGCAGGCGATCATCTGGACGGCATACACCTATCTCAGCCAGAGTTGGTTCGCCGGATATCCGTACGGCACCATCGCCTACGCCATCTGGCAGTATCGCCCGTTGATCCAGACCGCCTCCCTGTGGGGCATCTGGGGCATCAACTTTCTGATGATCCTTCCCCAGGCGTTCTTTGCCGTCCCGCTTGCCGACCATACGTCGGTGAAGGAATGGCTGGGAGAACGGAAACCGACGATGATCATCTACGCGGCGGTCATTGTCTTCTGCCTGGTCTTCGGCTTCGTCAGCATGGTCCATTGGGACGACGCCAAGCCGGATCGGACCTGGAGAGTGGCGACGGTACAGCACAACGCAAACTCCTGGCTGGGTGGCTACACCACGTACAAGCGGAACTTCAACAACCTGAGGAAGATGAGCCTGGAAGCGTTGGAACAGAAGCCACAGATGATCATCTGGTCGGAGACGGCGTTCGTCCCGTCGGTGGCATGGCACGAGAAGTATCCCTCCGATCCCGACACCTCCGCCCTGGTGGAGGAGTTCACTGATTTTGGCAAGAGCCTGCCGGTGCCGCTTCTGACCGGCAACCCGGAAGGGGTGCTGGATGATCCATCCAAGCCGGCCGTTTCGGAAGACGGCTCGTGGAACCGAAAGGACTACAACACCGTCATTCTGTTCGAGGACGGGGCCATCAAGGAGACGTACCGCAAGCAGCACCTGGTGCCGTTCACCGAGCACTTCCCGTACCAGAAACAGATGCCCCATCTGTACAACCTGCTGAAGGCCAACGATTACCATTGGTGGGAGAAGGGGACCGACCCGGTGGTGTTCCGCACCACCGACGGCCTGACGTTCTCCACGCCGATCTGCTTCGAGGATGTGTTCGGCGACCTGTGCGCCCGCTTCATCCGGGAAGGGGCCGACATGCTGGTCAACATGACCAACGACAACTGGTCGCAGTCCGTGGCGGCTGAAATGCAGCACATGGCCATGGCGGTGTTCCGCTCGGTGGAGAACCGGCGCACCACGGTGCGTGGCACCAACAGCGGCATGACCTGCGTCATCACGCCCGCCGGCAAGGTGGTCGACCCGATGACGCCGTTCAAGGCCGGCTGGCACATCTACGACGTGCCGGTTTACCAAAGCGCCACCCACAGCCAGACATGGTACACCACTTGGGGAGACCTGGTGGCCAAGCTGTTCGTCGGTCTGTCCATCACGCTGCTGTGTATCGGCGCGGTGGAAGCGATGTGTTCGAGAAGAAGGCATTGAGATGGAATACCAGCAGGTTTCAATCATCATCATCGGGACGGAGATCACCCGCGGGGTGATCGGTGACAAGCATGGACAGGTCATCTCCAGCGAGCTTTCCCGCCTGGGCTATACGGTGGGGCGGATCATCGTCGTGCCGGATGACGGGACGATCGGCAAGGTGCTGGGGGACTGTGTCCATGACAGCGATGTGGTGCTGGTCACCGGAGGTCTGGGGCCGACCAGCGACGACCTGACCCGCCGGGTGATCGCCTGCGCCGCCGGGGTGCCGTTGGTGCGCAACGAAGGCGTATACGACTGGCTGCATGACAAGATCGGGGAGCGGATCCATGGGGCCAATGAGATCCAGACGATGTTCCCCCAAGGCTTTGATCCGATCGCCAACCCCCATGGGACGGCTCCGGGATTCCGGGGTGTCATCACCGACGGGGATCGCCAGGTGGTCTGCATCTCCATGCCGGGGCCTCCCCGGGAAATGGATCCGATGTTCTTCAACGACGTGCTGCCGTACCTTGCCGCCCTGCGCGGGCACATCGACATACAGCGGGATGAATACTCCTCGTTCCTCATCGCCGAGGCGAAGCTTGATGAACTGTGCCAGAAGGCGGCCGTCCCCGGCGTCACCTGGGGGGACCGGTTCCAGGATTTCCGCATCAGCCTGTACGTCTCCGGGCCGGATCCGGCACGCAAGCAGTTCGTCGCCCGCCTAAGGGATCTGGTGGGGCCGGACCTGCTCTCCGACGGGGACCATGAGGCGGTGTCCCTGCTGGAGGATGTACTGAAAAAGGATCATCTGACCATCTCATCCGCCGAGTCGTGCACCGGGGGCCTCCTTGGCAAGATGCTGACCGACCAGGCTGGTTCTTCGGCGTGGTTCTGGGGCAGCATGGTCACCTATGCCGAGGCCGCAAAACAAACGATGCTGGGGGTGGATCCAAAGATTCTGGAGACGGTGGGCGCCGTTTCCAAGGAGTGCGCCATTGCCATGGCCGAGGGTGTGTTGCGGAAAAGCGGTACCTCTCTGGCCCTGTCCACCACCGGGTATGCCGGCCCGACGGGGGGTGATGTGGGTACGGTGTGGTTCGGTTTCGCCGCTCCAGACCGTGAGAGTCAGGCGGTGCGCCTCCATTTCACCACGCTGGGACGGGAATCGGTGCGCCGCCGAACCTCCGTCGCCGCCTGTATTCTTGCCGTACGGTATCTGGAAGGGTGTCGATTGCTTGACACGGTAGAAGCCTGGCAATATATTTAATCTATACTTTTTACGGGTACCAAGCGGAATACAATGGCAATTTCTGCCAGGGTCCGTATCATTCTCAATTCAATCTAAAAAAACATGAACAACGCCTCAGCGCGGCCTTGTTCCAAGTGGAGTACACTACATGTCTGATACCTTATTTGACGATTCTCAAATGCCGCAGGTCCCGGAGAGCCAAGGAATGAAGCCCCAAGCACCGGTTGAACGAAAAGCAATCGTACGCAGGGTTCATAAACCTCGTATGGTGGTGGCGAAACAAGCCGCCGCCCCGGAAGTGGAAGCTCCGGCGCCTTCGCCTGTGGAACCAGCGCCCCAGGTGGTGGAGGAAGAAGCGAAACCACCGGTTGCCGAGGAATACGTCGAAGCGGTGGAGCGGGAACGCAGTGAGGATCGCCAGTCGGTCAACGATGGGGTGAATCCCGAGGAACAGGCCATCCAACGCGTCGCAGAACGGGAAAACGAACGGATCGAGGAACGTGAGAATTCCCCGGAACCGATGAGCCGGATGGATCGTGGTGACGGCCGTCGGATGAACAACAACAACTATCGTGGGCGGAACAACCGCAACAACCGCCAATTTCAGAAGAACAAGAACAACAACAATAATAATCCAAACAACCAGAACCGGAACCAACGCCACCAGGAAGACTATCCCCAGGACATCAACATCGAGGAGCACCCCGAAGCCGAGATCCTGAACGTCAACGATTATTCCGTGCTTCCCATCGAAGCGCTGAGGAAGATCGGGGTGGAGAAGGGGATCGACCCGGATATGATCCTAGACCTGCGCAAGCAGGAGATCATCGCCGAGCTCCTGAAGCGGCATTCTTCCAAAGGCGGCGTGATCGTCGGCAGCGGCACGCTGGAGATCCTGCCGGATGGGTTCGGCTTCCTCCGCAGCGCCAACAACAGCTATCTCTCCGGACCGGAAGACATCTACATCTCCCCGGCCCAGGTGAAGAGCCTGTCGTTGAAAACAGGGGATGTGGTGTACGGACAGGTCCGCACGCCGCGTGACGGAGAGCGGTTTTTCGCCATCCTTCGGATCCTGTCCATCAACGGGGATGACCCCATCAAGGCGAAGACCCGCGCGTCGTTCGAAAGCCTGACGCCGCTGTTCCCCAACCAGCGGATCAACCTGGAGACGCCGGAAGAGGACATCTCCATGCGGATCATCAACATGTTCTGCCCGATCGGCAAAGGCCAGCGTTCGTTGATCATCGCTCCGCCCCGGACCGGCAAGACGGTGTTGATGCAGAAGATCGCAAACGCCATCAGCACCAACTATCCGGACATCGTCCTGATGGTTCTTCTGGTTGATGAACGGCCGGAAGAGGTCACCGACATGCGCCGCCACGTCAAAGGCGAGGTGATCGCCTCGACGTTCGACGAACAGGCCTCCCGCCACGTACAGGTCGCAGAAATGGTCATCGAGAAAGCAAAACGCCTGGTGGAGCACAAGCGTGATGTGGTGATCCTCTTGGATTCCATCACCCGTCTCGCCCGGGCGTACAACCAGACGGTGCCTGCCAGCGGCAAGATCCTCTCCGGTGGTGTCGATTCCAACGCCCTGCACAAACCCAAACGGTTCTTCGGCGCGGCGCGGAACATCGAGGAAGGCGGATCGCTCACCATCATCGCCACCGGTTTGATCGAAACCGGCAGCAGGATGGATGAGGTGATCTTCGAGGAGTTCAAAGGCACCGGCAACAACGAGATCATCCTTGACCGCAAGCTTGCCGACCGGAGAATCTTCCCTGCCATCAACATCAAGAAGAGCGGCACCCGTCGTGACGACCTGTTGCTTCCCGCCGATGAGGCCGCCCGTGTGTGGTTGTGCCGCAACGCGGTGGGCGATATGGACGAGCAGGACCTCACCCCGTTCCTCATTGACAAAATCAGGAAGACCAAGGATAATGAGGCGTTCTTACGTTCGATAAATACGGATGTGCAATCCAGCGCACCTGCCTATTGAGGGACGGAGACGGATGTGAAACACAATCCGCTGCATCATCCAGCGGATGATCATAGATCTGGAGGGTTTTATTATGAAGAAAGGCATTCATCCCGATTATCAGCTGCGCGAAATCCATTGCTCTTGTGGCAATGTCATCAAGACCAAAACCACGTCGCAGAACCTGCAGGTGGAAATTTGCTCCGCCTGCCATCCGTTCTACACCGGTGAGCAGAAAGTCGTCGATACGGCAGGACGCATCGAGCGCTTCAACAAGCGGTACGGCCTGGACAAGAAGACGAAATAAGCGGATTGTAGGGAAAAAGAAGCCGTCTTGTGTACAACAAGATGGCTTTTTTCATGTTTTTTCGGAAACATGCTTTTTTCATATTTTCAGGAATTGATGTCGGAAAAATGGAGAAATACGAGGGACACGCTTCTTGAAAAACCATCTAACTCCATACAACACAGTGAATTGAAGTATCTGTGAAAATGATACGAAATCTCTTATTTCCTGTATATTGTTGCAACAACATCATAACTTTTTGTTGCAATATGGCCACTTGTGCCATAAAATGAGGGGCAAAGCTACTCGTAGACGGCGTTTGATGGAAAAGATTTATGAAGCACATATGAAGGAGTTCGGGGAAAAACCTCAGGTGGTGGGTGAGGTCCCGGGAATCTGCACGCTTTTCGGCAGTTTTTCCGATTTGTGCGGCGGTTTTTCCTTGGTCGGAACGGCCTTCACCATCCTTCGGATCGCCGTCAGCAAACGGGACGATGACGCCGTGCGGATGTACAACGCAACGTTGAACGACCGCAAGCGCTTCACCCTCCCTTCGATCAAATATCGCAAGGAAGACCGGTGGGCGAATTTCATCAAAGGAGTCATGTACACGCTGGCCGCCGACGGCCATGTGTTCCAGGGCATGAACTTCACCGTGGAGGGAAACCTGCTGTTGGGGGACCAGATGTCCGTCAGCTCGGCGCTCTCCTTGGGCACCTGCATGGTGCTGGACGCTCTGTATCGCATGAAGCTGGATCCCCAGACGATCATCCGTATCGCCTACCAGTCCAACATTTCGTTCAATGACAAACCGTGCCGCATCACCGATCTGCTTGCCATGCTGAACTGCAAGAAGGACAACCTGCTGTTCTATGACCTGTCGATGGTCAAATCTTCCCTGATCCCGTTCCCGTTCAGCGATCCCCAAGGGGAATACGTTGCCATCGTGGTGGACAGCAAGATTTCGCCGGTGGCGATGCGTGAAGAGATGAAGAGCAAGCGGGAGGATACCAAGGCTGCGTTCCAGGCGCTGAAGAAGATCAAGCCGAACGGACCGATCCGCGATTTCCCCGAGGGGGATCTGCACGCCCGTGCCGTTTCCCTTCCCGAGTCGATGCGCCACATCTGCACCTACGTGCTGATGGAGTCCCACCTGGTCCAGGATGCGGCCGGTTTGATCATCAAGAAGGACGCCCCGGGGCTGGGAAAGGTGATGGGCCGCATCCAGAACGGGTTCCGTGACCTGATGGAGATCACCTGTCCGGAAGTGGACTGGTTGATCAAACGGGCAAGCGAGACGCAGGGATGCCTGGGCGCCGTCCAGGTTTCCAACGGGCTTGCCGGCAATATTTTGCTTCTCTTGAGCAAGGACGTCGTGCCACAGTATATTAGCCGTATGGAGGAATACGAACACATCTTCGGTTTCCATCCCAAATGGCATGTGTACCAGAGTCAGGATGGCGCCAAGATCGTGCAACCCACCGCGTAAATGAAGATACTGTTGGTCAATGATGACGGCTATCAGGCCGAAGGCATCCGTGTGCTCGAGGATGTCCTCTCCTCGCATGGCCACGAGGTGTGGGTCTGCGCCCCGACGACGCAGCGCAGCGCCTGCAGCCATTCGATGACGATCAACGGTGGGGTGGTGATGACCCGCTACGGCGTGCATCACTTCCACTGCAACGGATACCCCGCCGATTGTGTCCTGTATTCCCTGAAAGGCGGCTTGTTCCCTTCCACGCCGGACGTGGTGGTTTCCGGGGTGAACCACGGCTTCAACATCTCCACCGATACGTTGTATTCCGGTACGATCGGCGCGGCCAGCGAGGGCGCGTTGATGGGTATCCCGTCCTTTGCCGTCTCCTGCCAGAAGCGGGGTGATCGTCCCTATCCGTTCCGGCTGTCCGCCACGTTCCTTGCCGACCATCTGGAGACATTCCTGCCGCTGTGCTCCGACAAGTGCTTTATCAGCATCAACGTCCCGGCGGATGCGACAGGTGCCTGGAAAGCATCAGGTCTTTCCTTTCTGGACTATCATGATGAAGTGAAGAAACGGATGGACAAGGACGGAGACGTGGAATACAAAGGGGGCCAGGGCTTCCTCTCCTCCGACATGTTGATCGTCGGGGGCTCGCCGTCCCAACGCTATGTGGATGAGGACGCCGATTTCGCCGCCGTGGGGCGGTCGTTCATCTCGGTGAGCGCCCTGTCCGTCCTGTTCTCCCTGGGGGAGAAGCAGCAGGAAGCGCTCCATCGCCTCCAGGAGGCCGAGGGTGTGTGACTGCGTCCATTGTACGGTGCGTCGGCATGGAGGACGGTGCGCGTGGCATGACAAGCTCACGCGCCAGTGCCTGCTGAGGCGTATCCGGCTTGGACAAACCCGGAAAACGGTTGTGTTCCCTCTTCCGAAACAACCAGGTTCTCCGCCTGATGCGGATGTCTGTTTTGATGAGGTGGTCAAACTCCTTGTGGTGACGCATCCCCGGCTCTGCGAGCCGGCGGGAATGCCGTTCTTTGCTTGACCTTTCGGTCGGGCGTCACTACGTTAACAAAGGAAGTATTATCTATGCCAGAAAGAATTGTGTATCTCGATAATAACGGGACTACCCAGATGGATGAGACCGTCCGCCAGGCGGTCGACCAGGCGGAGACGTTGTATGGAAACGCGTCCAGCATGCACGGATTGGGCCGTGATGCCGAGATGGTCATTGAGATCGCCCGCAAGCAGGTCGCTTCGTTGATCGACTGCACCCATGGACGGATCGTGTTCACCAGCGGGGCGAGCGAATCGAACAATACGGTGTTCAATATTTTCCGTGACCGCATCGACGACAAGGTGGACGGCAGGGATCGGATCGTCACCACGACGATCGAGCATCCGTCCATCATCGAGACGGTCAAATACCTCCGAAAGAAAGGGTACAAGATCGACGAATGCCCGGTGGACCACGAAGGCCGGGTGAAGATGGACGAACTGCGGAAGTTGATGGGACCCGATGTGGCGTTGGTGTCGGTGATGACCGGCAACAACGAGGTGGGAACCATCCAGCCGATCGCCGAGATCGCCAAGATGGCCCATGCCTGCGGTGCGTACATGCATACCGACGCCACCCAGGCCATCGGGAAAATCCCGGTGACGATGGAAGCCTGGGGTGTCGATTACCTCTCCCTGTCCGGCCATAAGTTCTACGGCCCGAAAGGGGTCGGGGTGCTTGCCGTTTCCAAGAACGCGCCGTACTGCCCGTTCCTCCATGGCGGCCACCAGGAGCATGGGATGCGGGCCGGTACGTACAACACCGCCGACATCGTCGGAATCGGCGCTGCGGCGGAACTTGCCGAGAAGAACCTGAAGGACGAGCATGACCGTCTGTGGCACCTCAGGGAGATGCTCCGCAAGGGCATCGTCGCCGCCGTGCCTGATGTGGTGGTCAACGGGCCGAGCAAGGCGGAGGATTGCCTGCCGGGAACGCTGGACATGTCGTTCCCCTGCGCCGAGGGTGAGTCGATTCTGCTGTACCTCGACCTGGAAGGGATCGAGGTGTCCACCGGTTCGGCATGCGCAAGCGGCAGCCTGGAGCCCAGCTACGTGCTGCTTGCCTGTGGCATTGACGTGGAGCTGGCCCATGGATCCATCCGGTTCAGTTTCGGCCGGTACAACACGGAAGAGGACGTGAAGTACGTCCTGGAGAAGCTCCCGCCGATCATCGCGAAGATCAGAAAGATGTCTACAAGGAAGTTGCCAAATGAGTAATACGAACAGTTTCATGGCCAATTGGGTGTACACCCCGACGGTAAAAGAGCATTTCATGCACCCCCATCACCTGTGGGAGGATGACGATGATTTCACCCCGGATGGGGTCGGAGAGGTCGGTTCCTTGGCCTGTGGCGACCAGATGCGGGTCGGAATCAAGGTGAAGGACGGGAAGATCGCCGATCTGAAATGGCTGACCTACGGATGCGCGTCGGCCATCGCCAGCACGTCGATGATGAGCGACATGGCCATCGGCATGACGCTGGAAGAGGCCTACCACATTACGCCGACCCAGATCATGGATGCCCTTGGAGGGCTGCCGGAACACAAGTTCCACTGCTCGGTGCTGGGTGACAAGGCGCTTCGGGCGGCCATTGACGACTACCTGGAGAAGAACAACCTTCCCAACACGTTCAAGAACACCATCGCGAAGATCATCTGCGAGTGCAAGAACGTCACCGACATGCAGATCGAGGATCTGGTGAAGAGCGGCAAGGCCAAGACGTTGGAAGACCTGCAGCGCCTTACCAACTACGGCACCGGTTGCGGCAAATGCCGTGACAAGGTCAAGGACCTGTTCGAGGACTACAAGCACATCTACAACAAGTAAGCCAGTTTGGGCCTCGGTTGTGGTTCTAATCTTCATTTCTCATCCCTACTAAATGAGACAAGCCATACTCCTGTGGGGGTATGGCTTGTTTCGTACGCTGACGAACAGTCCTTTCTTTTTCCTGCAAAGATGAGCCTCTGAGGTTGCAACCCATCAGGGAGAAGACGATCGGGAACAGAATCGACACATTTGTTGTAAAAGTACGAAAAATTTCAAATTCTGATATTACAGAATTGGGAATTCCTGTACACTTTGCCCATTGTTGTCATCTTCATGAGAAGTCCACATATGATGAAGTCCCCACGATCCCGAACTGTCATCTCGGTATCTCTCGTCCTGTTGCTTTTGGCGTTCCTGTCAGGATGTCAAACCGAGTCGCAACCACCTTTGAACTATACGGGTTCTGGTACTGCATCCAATCCACATGTCATCTATGATGCCCAAGCTTTGGTTGGTGTGGCTCATATCATTACGGATTCCTATACCTATTCCGACAATGCCCAGTTGGGTGCATACATCGAACTGGGAGCTGATATCGATATGAACGACATCACGGAAACGGAGTCCGGAAACTGGACGCCGATTGGAAAGTATGGTGAAGCTTGCTGGAAAGGTGTATTCTTCCGGCTCATTCGATGGGAATGGGCATGAGATCAGAAACCTGATATGATGTGACCGTTGTCAAGCAGAATCTTTGTTTTCTTTTTCCTCCAGTTTTATCGCTACATGAAAAGGATTGATAGACAGCAAATCAGTTGTTCGGCACTTGACCATTCTGATATACGTGGATTGGTTACCACAGGCCAATGGTCCGCCTACAGCCCTTTCTGTCTAATAACGTGAATCACCACAGGGGTGTCAACATAGGTTTCTCGAAGATGGCAGGATCGTTGCCCGATTTGCCTGTCTATCAATCCCTCTCATCCCACGGTTCCTTCTTTTCCCTGGTGTTCAGTCAAATCTGTTGTTCATCATGCCCCAGATGAAGCAGGATAGTTCCCTTGCCACGGCAACCGTCGCCTTGTTCTTGATTACGCCGCGGTTGGTGAGGTTGTTGTACACCCGGTGCAGCCTCCGGTTCGCCTTGTCCGCATAGGCGATGACATCCGCCTCGTTCCCTTCCTGCCTTGCTTTCAGCCTCTTTGACTTCTGTCCATACAGGCTGCTTCGTAGTGTTGAGTTCGCCCCTTCTATGAGCAGCAACCTCAATCGGGTGTTTCCGGCTTTTGTGATACCTCCCCGTTTTTCCCGCTGTCCGCTTGAGTCCTCCCTAGGCACCAAGCCCAGATAGGCGGAGAACTGCTGGGCGTTGGCGAACCGGGAGAAATCCCCGATCTCTGAGACCAGCGACAACGCCGTATGGGTCTCGATGCCCCGGAAGCAGCGAAGTTTTGCCACCTTATCCCGATACGCCTCAAGTTGGGAGAGCTGCTCTATCCTCTGGTTGTACCGGTCGACCTTCTCCTGCTGGTCATATACCTCCTGCAGGTACTCATTGAAGGTCTCCTGGTCCACCGGGTCGGTAAACTGCTGCCGTTTCAGCCAAGTGTAGTGAATCTGGGTCCAGTAATTCTTTCCTTCCGAAAAATCCCTGCCACAACGCAAGAGAAACGAGAGCAAATTCTGCTTCGATTTCTTCAGGGCCTGCAGACGGGTGTTGCGAAGCCTGGTGTAGTTCTTGACCGCCTCATCCTCGGATGTGGGAACGTGTACCGCACTGTAGGTGCCGAACGCAAGGTGCTTCGACAGCTCCATCGCATCAAGCCGATCATTCTTCACATGATTCCCGGATGCCTTCGGCAGCGTTGTGGGCGCCATGATCACGCATCCGATGCCCGCTTTTTCCAGGTCGCGGTACAGGCCGTAGCCTGTCGGACCCGCCTCATAGCCGCACAGGACCTCAACGTTCGGTTGCGATTCCTGTAGTTTCCTAACATATTTAATGACCAGATTGCTGTTGCTTGCTATCCTGGTCTGGCCGAAGGCCTGCTTCGTTGCAAACGAATAGGAGCAGAGTGAGTAGGAATCCTTGTGGACATCGATGCCAATGTTGATTACAGTATTCATGTGGTGACCTCCATTTGCATGCGGTAGCCGCATACGGTTTAGTTGATATTCCCAGTATGCAAGGTGAATCCACGATTTGCAAACTGGGAGGTCACTTCATATTGTCTAAAGATACACCTGCCTGATACCGATTATGGAGGTCTTTTCGGATATACACGCAATGCGACGATCATGGATGTCAAGCTTGTTGATGCCGATGTGGAAGGGCAATCCTCCGTCGGAGCTTTGATCGGTTATGCAGAATCCACAGACATCAGCAGATGCTCCTCGGACGGTACGGTGTCCGGACAGGAATATGTTGTTGGAGGTTTGGTTGGGGAAATAGATGCGGGATCACTCTCATTCTGTTCTTCATTCTCCATTGTATCATCTTACGGAATAAGCGGAGGTCTTGTCGGGGCTGTTAGTTCTGGCGCAGTTGTCAGTTCCTGTTATGCCACAGGAGAAGTAAGGGTTGAAGTAAGAAGAGAAGGAGATGGTTCTTCGGGAGGAGGGCTGATCGGATTTTCCCAAGGCTCCTCTACCGACTGGGTAACGGTGAGTTCCTGCTATGCCACAGGGAATGTCTCCACAGCGGATGATCATGCCGGAGGGTTGATCGGGTATGTGGATAACACGGAGATTGAAAATTGCTATGCCAGCGGAGATGTATCTGGTACATCCTATGTTGGAGGACTTGTGGGGCGTGCGGCCAATAATACCGTTGTCACATTTAGCTACGCCACGGGAGCCGTAACCGCAGAAATCGGTTATGCCGGAGGGCTGGTAGGGTGTGCCGACAAAACTACAACCACCATCAGGGATTCCTTTGCAGCGAATGGAACGATCATATTCACAGGGGAGGATGCCACACCCACGTTTCATCGTGTTGCAGGATTTTCCTATACAAACCAATTAACTAACTTGTATGCGAATGTGGCCATGGCAGTTGGAAACGTCACCGTGACTACAGAGTCCAATGCATCAGGGGTTGATGGAGATAGCAAGTCAATTACAGAAGATTTCCAGTCGATTGCTTTCTTCTCTGATACCCAATGGACGGATGCAGACGCCTGGAGCACAGATGTCTGGACCTTCAGCGATGACGATTATCCCCATCTGAACTGGGAGGGTTGAGAGGGAACAGTGGGGAGGAAACCTATCCTGTCTCCATCCGCCCGGCCAGGAAACGATACCCTGCAGCACGCATGGCAATGAATGCTTGAGAGTCGGTATGGGGTGTGAAGAAACGGACTGAAAAGAGAGCACGATAGTCACATTCTCAATACATGAGTCAATTCAATAGACTGCTTCCACCAACGCCATCTTTCCGCAGGGGGGATGGCGTTGATGTCTTCAGGCTTTCGTCACGATTGCAGAGAGGTTGTGGTACACGATGACGTAGTCCAGGACGGAGAAAACTTCCTTTTGATATGCGGCATCGTAGGTATGTACCTGCATGAGGACTTCTTGCCGTTTGGTCAGGACATCTTCCTGACGTACAGCCACTTTCTCTTCGATGATGATCACCTGGTTGGTCACATAGTTGATCAACGTGAAATCTGTTCGGCCATTCCCTTTGACATCTTGGCTTTTGGTCTGCCAGCCTTTGCTTTTTTCAAATGCGAAATATCCCGCAAGAAAATAGTGATAAGGGTTTCATTTCGTTTCTGATCCTGTTTGTCCGCCTTGTCGGTATAGCAAAGAATGGATTGGATTTTTTCCGTCAGTATCTCACTTGCGCCGATGGCATCCTGTTGTACGAGCAATCGAATGAATGCATTGACGTTTTTCCCCCGTTCTTCCTCGTTGCATGCATCAACCAATGTCCGGAAACAGGAAAGGACTTCATAGTTGGGAATCCGAAGAAGGTATCGTCCGTCTGCCAATTCTTTTTCCGCTGTCAGATATCCAGAGAAAAGGAGCGTCCCCATGATGGCCGCATTACTTTCCATCATGGTGTCATACACGATGGTTTTGTCTACCAGCACGTCAACCGTCTGTCGGGAAAGCAACCGCTCAAAGGCGTATTTGAGTTCCGTATTAGTGTTGCTTGAAACAAGCATTTCCTTCAGTAACGCATCTCCTGACGAGGATGCCCAATAGTTTCCACAGAGGGCGTTCTTGTCGGCTATGGCGCGTTCGACAAAGTTCAACAAGCTGAACGGATTCTAGATGTCTTCCTTCCCTATATGGTATCCATCATAGTTGTTCTTGACGTCTTCCATTCGCCCCTGTAATCCAAAAGTGGAAAGCAAGGCCTTTGTTTCCTCTTCAGTAAACCCGAAACCTGTCGTGAACAGAGGATCGGTGACGGTATAGATGGCAAGATTGTTCAAACCGGTGAATATCTGGTTTTTGGCGATCTGAAGGCAACCCGTGATGATGGCTGCCTGTACATTCATGTTGGTTTTCAATCCTTTGGAAAACATCGCTCCGATTATATCCCGTACAAAAGGAAAACATTCCGCTTGGTGGGCTGTATTCAAAGGTACGTCATATTCATCGATCAAAATGATGGGGCGGATGTGATGGTAGGTGAACAGTCCCAACGAAAGGAGCGAAAGATATTTGGTGAAATCGTCCGGGGTCGCTTTTCCATTGATGATCCGGTCAAATGTTTCCTGGTCACTTTCTGCGGTCAGTACGTTCCGGATGTAGGCGTGCCGTTGATATTCGTCTTTCAGGCAATCATTGAACTGGGCAAGAAAACCGTTGGTGTCGTTTCCCTTGATATCCTTGAAGGTCAGGAAGATGATAGGGTATTGATTTTGGAACTGCTGGCAAATCTCTTTCTCTTTGGAGATGGCAAGCCCATGAAAAAGGTATGCGTTGTCACGTTCGTCGATATCAAAGAAGTAGCGGAGCATGGAAGTGTCAATGTTTTTCCAAAACGACGAGGGCTGATGAACAGAAACAATCCATCGAGTGAAGGCTTCCCATGGAACGTTGTTTCCGTATCCGATTGGGTGAGCATCTCCCGGACAAGAGAGGTCTTGTCCACATAGTAATATTCTCCGTCGATAAGTCTCTTGAAATCTTCCAGGCCGATCGCCGTCTTTTTCCGCATGTTGCTGGTCGTCTCCGACTGAAAGTATACCGTGAAAAAGGAAAGGAATGAATCATAGTTCATCGGAAAGAATGAGAAAAGGGTCTTCCTTCATGAGAAGAATATAAAGCAATTTCGTATGGATTCGATGGTGTCAAAAACTGTTTGTTTTTGAACGTTTGTTGGATATCTGCATGAGAAAGAAAAGCAATCACCATGATTTTCATCATAACAATCTAAATCTATTTCTTAATATATCTGAAATTATTGATTAATAAAAATATGGTAATATTATAATAATTATATATTATATAAATAAATATAATTTATTAATTAGTAATGATAACAAAATTGACAGCTAATATATATCATGATAATCTAATATTAAAAGGAGACCGTTATGAAAAAAGTGAGTATCATGTTGCTTATTGGTGTAATGGTTATTGGTTCTCTTTTCGCTCAAGGAAGCAACGAGAAGAGCAAGGCTCCCGGCAAACAGACGGTAGTGTTCTGGAATGGGTATACGGGACCAGACCGTACTGTCTTGGAAGAATTGGTGAAGAAATACAACGAATCTCAGAATACAGTTGAGATTAAAATGGAGATCATGCCGTGGGATACGTTGTATCAAAAGTTGATGCCAGCAATGATCGCGGGTAATGCCCCTGACCTTATTGCAATGTCTGTAGGGCGATATATGGAGTATGCACAGGCAGGGAAACTGGCGAATTTGGATGATTTGCTTGCTTCGTCTTCGTTGAAGCGTGATGATTTGGTGCCAGGTTTAATGAATGCCGGTATGTACCAAGGATCGCAATACGCAATGCCGATGGCATTTGCTGCAATGGTCATGTATTATAACAAAGACATGTTCACGGCAGCAGGATTGGACCCAGACAATCCTCCAAAAACATTGACTGAGTTGCAGGACGCATGGGCTAAGCTTGTGAAAAAGGATGCCAATGGGAATGTGACCCAATATGCTCAGGCCATTGGGGTGAAATCCACCGTTGCGATGATTCCTGTCTTTATGTGGATGTACGGCGCGGAATACATTCAGGATGGAAAAAGTGTCTTGAATTCACCTGAGGCTGTTCAGGCGCTGGAAATGCTGGCCCAAGCCTTTCAACGCAATGTGTCCCCTGTTGGGCTAACCGGTCAGGAAGCTGATAACCTGTTCAGCGCGGGAAAAGCTGCGATTGAGTTCAATGGCCCATGGGCGATTCCTGGATTCCGTGGTGCAGGTATCAATCTTGGTATTGCGGAAGTTCCCGCGGGAAAGAATGGACGTAAAACTTGGGGTGGGGACACGATTCTAAGTATCTCAAAGGATTCCAAAGTAAAAGAAGCGGCTTGGAATTTCATCGAGTATTGGAACAGTGTTGAAGCCCAACGGACGTGGGCGCTGAAAGTAGGGTTCCCGCCAACCCGTGTGGATATGTCCGGAGATAAGGAATTGCTTGCAGGAAATCCTGATATTATCTATTTCCTGAATTCAGCAAAATACGCGGAAATCTTCATGGCTGATCAGCCCAAAAGTGGCCGTATCGATGAGGAGATCTTGGTACCGTTGTACGAAGCGGTGACAAGAGGTACTACCAAGCCAGCTGAGGCTTTGCAAGCGGCCGACGCAAAACTGAATGCGTTGTTGGCGGAAAAATAAGCGGTAATAATGTTTCCGAAGGGGGGATTTCCCCCCTTCTTGAAATGGGGGAGGTGGGAGTCATGAAAAAACCTGTAACGTTGTCATCTCGCGTCGCCCGAGCGGGGACCCTGATGGTTTTGCCATCATTATGTATCATTGCGGTGTTTGTGTTGTATCCGATTGCAGACTCTTTCTGGATGAGTCTGCATAATTGGAATATTTTGAAAAACACGAAATCTTTTCTTGGGCTGTCAAACTATATGCAAGCGTTTCATGACGAGCGTTTTCTCAATGCATTGAAGAATACTGTGGTTTATACCATCACCTATGTTCCGATTCTGGTTGTTTCCTCCTTACTGATTGCTGTGTTTTTGAACTATGGGTTTTCTGGTGCAGGTTTTTTTAAAAGTCTGTTTTTCCTTCCATCCATCACCAGTATGGCTATCATTGCCATTGTGTTTCGTTTTCTTTTGGATGGAGATATAGGATGGTTTTCTCTGTTTCTCCAGCGACTGGGATTCCGGTCAATGGATATTTTACGGACTCCCAGTACAGCGATGATTGCTGTCGTACTTGTTGGTGTCTGGAGATGGATGGGATTTAACATGGTAATCCTTTTGTCCGGATTGAACTCCGTTCCGGAAAGTCTCTATGAAGCAGCGGAAATGGATGGCGCAGGAAAAGTCAGACAGTTTTTCTCCATCTCATTACCTTTAATTGTTCCTATTTTGGGGTTCACGCTGATTACCAATATTATCAGCTCCTTTCAGGCGTTTGATCAAATTTATGTAATGACGAAAGGCGGTCCGATGTTTAGTACGGAAGTTCTTGTCTACTATATCTACTATCGAGGATTCAATGTATTTGATATGGGCTACGCCTCTGCCATGGCGTTCATTTTGTTCTGCATCATTTTAGTGTTCACGTTGTTGCAGTTACGGGGCTTTGGGAAAAAGGAAACAGAGGGAGGAATTGCATAATGAAACTCTCAAAAACCGCCAATGGGATTATCCTGTTTGTTTTTTCTCTGGTAGGCATTGTCTTCTTTGTCCCTTTCCTCTGGATGGCATGTTCTTCATTGAAACCGGAATCAATGATCATGGGGCATCCTGAACAGATGTTTCCTCGTTCTGTTACCCTGCAAAATTATTCGAGTCTCCTTTCAAAGATTCCCTTTGGAAGATTCTTGTTCAATTCGTTTGTATTTGCCGGTGGTATCACCATTTTTTCGTTGTTTTTTGATTCTTTGGCGGGCTACGCATTTGCCAAACTGCCATTCAAGGGCAGGGATGTTGTGTTTGTCTTGGTTCTGGTGACAATGATGATTCCCTTTCAGGTGACAATGATTCCTTTGTATCTTCTCATGAACAACCTGCATATTTTGAACACATTCCCGGGAATGATGCTGCCAAGATTGACGAACGCATTCGGTATCTACTTCATGAGGCAGTCGTTTCTTTCCGTACCTGGTGATTTAATAGATGCAGGCCGGATCGATGGCTTGAATGAATGGGGGATTTACCAACGAATTATGCTTCCTGTGGTGACAGCGAGTTTATCCACGCTAGGCGTTTTTCATTTCATGTACAACTGGAACGATTTTCTCTGGCCCATGTTGATGACAAATACAACTGATATGCAAACGCTTCCTGTGGGATTAGCCTTGTTCCAAGGAGAACATGTGATGGAGCATGGCCCCATTTTTTCCGGGGCGGTGTTGTCCATCCTGCCCATATTGATAATTTTCCTGTGTGCGCAAAAAACGTTTATCAAAGGAATCGCCCTGAGTGGGATTAAAGGATAAAGATGATGGATACAGAATTCTTGTTTTGTTGCGGGATTGAGGATACGTTTATTGCTGATCCTTATCCTAAAACAGGAAAGGTCCTGGACGAATATGATTTGACAGGGCATTACCAGCACTGGAAGGATGATTTTGATAGAGTAAAAGGTCTTGGTTGTGATGCACTTCGTTGGGGTATCCCATGGTATCGTGTGCAACCCCAAAAGGATACGTGGGATTGGTCTTGGACGGACCAAACCATTCCGTACCTTGTTGAAGAAAAAGGCATTACGGTAATCCTTGATTTAATGCATTATGGAACACCGTTATGGATGAAAAAATCGTATCAAGATCCTGACTATCCTTCCTTTGTGGAAACATATACAGCAAAAGTAATAGAGCGATACCAGAAATACTTAAAGTTTGTCGTTCCGTATAATGAGCCCCATACAGCAGCAGAGTTTGCGGGAAGACAAGGGGTATGGCCTCCATATTCCCAAGGATTTGATGGGTATCTTTCCGTCATGAAGGCAGTGGTGCTTGGGGCGCAGAGACAAACGAACCTCATCCAAAGGAAAGGATTACAAACCGTTCAGGTGGAGTGTTCTGGTGGATCGTTTGCGTTGGATGAAGCGACCAAAGATTTGGCACAATGGGAAACTACGGCACAGTCAATGTATTTCGACTTGTTGACTGGGCATGTGGAACGATTGTTGCCGTATGCCTCATTTTTTGGAGCGCATGGTTGGAATGAGCATGTATTAGCTGAATTCCAAACTCATGCGGCAGAAATTGGCATTATGGGCGTTAATTTTTATCCCCAATTTTCTTTTCAAGATATTTGGATGGGGAAAGATGGTACGGTAAAAAGAAAGAACCATCCGGTATGGATTCCCGATCTTGAGCGCCTGTTACGAAAACGGTATAACGCATATGCATGTCCAATGATCATCACCGAGACAAGTGTTCGTGATGATTTGACGATGAAGCGGTTTTGGTTGAAGGAATCGATGGAGAAAACGGTGTCTCTTTTTCGGAGTGGGTTCCCCATTCTCGGGTATACATGGTTTCCGATTATTGATATGGTCGATTGGTCTTATCGGACACAGGATGGGGAAAAAGAAAACTTTATGGCTCGGTTTGGCTTTTGGGATGAACAGAGAAAAGAGAATTCCTGTGCGGAATTATATCGTGAATTGGTGAGGAACTATCATGGCGACAATTGAACGAAGCGGATATCCGTTTCCTGATAGGGAACGGGATACATGGTCATCTCTGGATGGAATGTGGACGTTTGAAACGGATGACAGGGATGTCGGTTTGCAGAAAGAATACGGGGAGAAAGGCGTACCGTCTTCAACACAGATTCTTGTTCCTTTTGCCCCTCAGTCCCAACGTTCTGGGATCAATGATGCGTCATACCACCCTATCCTTTGGTATGAACGGCGATTTGCCGCACCAAAAACCTCGCAACATGTTTTCCTCTGTTTTGCTGCGGTTGATTGGCATGCGGACGTCTGGGTGAATGGTCGGTATATTGGTTCTCATGATGGGGGATATACCCCTTTTTCGTTTGACATCACTCTGTGGCTTCAGGATGATAACCGGCTTACCGTGCGTGTTTTTGACTCAAATGATACGGCGCAACCGAGGGGAAAACAGTATTGGGGGGAACATGGTGATCGTTGCTGGTATATTCCTTCTTCCGGTATTTGGCAGACGGTCTGGTTGGAATCTCGGCCCCAAATCTTTATTGAGGGTGTCGCAACCCAAACGGATGTCGACCACGAACTGGTGGAAACGACAGTGCTCGCATCATCGGAATTGGATGGTACGTATGAGGTTCATGCGAATGTCTTTTGGAATGGGCAGCAGTTGTTGCACACAGCTGTCACTGCACAAGGACGTGAGAATCGTTTTGTTTTTCCTTTGAAACCTCTTGACGCCATTGATCCTGTCCACTTTTGGTCGCCTGAGACGCCAAACTTGTTTGATATGGAAGTCCTGTTGGTCAAAGAGGGTATTGTCTGTGACAAAATTCGGACGTACTTCGGAATGCGTAAAATTTCCGTTGAACAGGGCAGAGTGTTGTTGAACAACAGGCCGTTGTATCAGAAGTTAATCCTTGACCAAGGGTATTGGCCGGAAGGTCTGCTTACTGTTGATGATGATGAGGCGATCAAGAGAGATATCCTTCTTGTCAAGCAGATGGGTTTCAATGGGGTACGTATGCACCAGAAGATTGAGTGCAGTCGGTTTTTGTATTGGGCTGATAAATTGGGGCTCCTTGTGTGGGAGGAATTGCCGAGTGCATATCAGTTTTCTACCACAATGAAACAGGATATGTTTGACTTGCTCCAAGAAACCATCAAGCGTGATAAAAACCATCCATCAATCATATGCTGGGTATTATTGAATGAATCCTGGGGGGTGAGGGATATCTATGCCAATGAAGCGCAACAACGGTTTGCGGTCGCCTTGTACCATATGGCAAAATCATTGGATCCTACTCGATTAGTGGATAGCAATGATGGATGGGATAACGTGACCTCAGACCTGTGTACAATTCATGATTACGCAAAAAATGGAAATGGTTGGAAAGAGACTTCACATTTGGTGCAAGGTTCGTTGCAAGGCCGTTCCCGGTATGCAAAAGGATATGCGTATGGAGGTCAGCCTGTTCTGATCACTGAATTCGGAGGGATTGCCCTTACAAAGGATCTCCATGATGGGAATTGGGGGTATGAAAAAGGAGAACCTAATGTCCTTTCCTTTACCGAACGGTTTTCCCAGCTTTTGCAATCGATCACCTCAAATCCTGATATCCAAGGGTTTTGCTACACACAACTGACGGATGTGATGCAGGAAGTGAATGGATTGCTTGATGAGCAAAGAAATCCGAAGATCCCGGTGGAAGAGATCCGACGCTTACTCCAAGGAAACAACGAGCTTTAGGTCTTGGGCATAATTCCCAAAGGTAGATCCGAAAACATTCAGTCCACCACGATTGATTGCGGATTCTTTCACGCCTATTCGTATGGAGATGGAGTCGTATGCTTGGATGCGTAACGCATTGACGGTGACGTCAGTGCGTTTGGTATGATCGATCCATGTTCCTTGATGATCGATCACCCAAGTTTTCAAGAACCCGTATTGTGTGTCATTGGTGTTCCACCATCCAGGGGTGAATGAGCCTCGATCCCCTCCCATATCTCCCGGAGAAGTCCACGTTCCGACTTCCAGTCCGTTGATCCACAATGTGATGTCTGATGGCCAGTTGTTGTTATGGCCGGGATATTCGGAACAGATTTCCGCAGAAAAGCTGATACATCGAATATGGGCATCTTGGGTAAAATTCTTTGGGAATCGGTATTCGAGAAAACCATAGGAAAACCAGATGAGACCGGCAGATGCTCGTCGTGGGTCCAGGAATGAACTGGGGTTGTCATACAGCCCAATCACGGAATGGTCTGAAATGATGCCGCAAGGTGCAGTAACTGAATAATCGGAAAATAATCCGATGGGCATTTCTGTTTCTATGGTTCTGGATTTCTTCTGTTCTTGGATTGTGTTTTCAAAGAGCGGAAGTAAGATTTTGTCATACTTTAAAGAACAAAGCTTCTGGACGCCTTTTCCCTTTGCCGGGATCTGTTTGGACTCAACCAATCCTGCTTTCTCAAGCAATAACATATTGGTGGTACAGGTTGATTGCGGAATATCCAATGCGACGCATAACTGTGATATGTTCATAGATTGTTTATGCAGAAGTACAAGCATTTCCCTACGTATAGGGGAATCAAGTGCCCGAGCAATTACAGCGATATCAGAAAATGAAGAGAAACAAAGTGGTTGGCTCATGAGGCAAAGATATCATGTTCAATGGATACAAACAAGGGAGTTGAGTAGAGCTTATGTATCATTTCCTAATCATCTGCATTATTTAGTATACAATTCCAACAAAGATTATGGATTGATGATCAATACGAAAATAACTTGACGTGTGGGGAAAAGAGTGTATACTAAATAAAAATGATAGCGCTAACATAGCAAAGGAAATCATGACGATCAAGGATATTGCGGAACAAGCAGGCGTTTCAATGATTACCGTTTCTCGTGTGATTAATACACCAGAGAAGGTGGCAGAACACACCCGAAAGAAGGTATATGACCTGCTTGCAAAAAATGGATATGTCCACAATATTGCAGCCCATAATTTGGCCTCAAAGCGATCTGGGATCATCAGCATTTATGCATCAAAAGATATGGGAATGCTAGATCCTTTTTTTCAGCAGTTTCTTGTTGGTGTAGGTTCTGCGCTTTCAGAAACCAATTATTCAATGTCCTTGGTAAATGATATCCGTGATACACAATTCTGTGATGGGTATATTTTTTCCGGGCATAACTATTCTGACACGGCACTGGAAAACGCAAAGGAAACGGGAAGACCGATTGCCTTGTTTGGAACAATCCCCGATCAGTCTGTAGACTGTATTGATACGGACAATGTCAATTCTGCGAAAAAGGTTGTTGCATATTTGATGCAAAAAGGCCATCAGAAAATTGATATCATTCTCAACACCGTAAAAGGCGACTACGTAAACGAACGTTTGGAAGGGTATAAACAGGCACTCCAAACAGGAGGGATTGAATTTGAGGATAAACGTGTGCATGTTGTTGAAAATACCATTCAAGGTGGAATGCAGGTCGCTCGTTGGTTTCATGAGCATACCTGCGATGCAACAGCGGTTTTCTTCATCACTGACTTGATGGCGGTAGGATTCGTCATGGGGATGCAGGGACTTGGGTACCACATTCCTCAGGATGTGTCTGTTGCTGGTTTTGATGGATTGGGGCATCACTTGCTTTCGAATCCAAGACTTACCACCGTGGTACAACCGGTCTATGAAATTTCCCAAACGCTTACCAAATGTCTTCTTGAAAGAATTCGAAATCCCGAGACTCCACCGGTACGAAAATTGTTCGACGGGAAGCTTCTGGAAGAAGAATCTGTTATACAAGTAAAACGATAGGAGGATTGAGTATGAGACGGATTAAAAAAGGTTTTATCGTGTGTATTATGGTAGCGCTATCATTATCTGGAATGGTATTTGCTCAAGGCTCAAAGGAAACAACGCCAACAGGGCCGGTGACACTTGAAGTGTGGGCGCGTGGAGATGAGATCAAACAGTTCGTACCTGGATTTGAGGCGGAGAATCCAGATATTACGGTCAATGTGACGGTCATTCCTGATGCGGAAATGACTCCGAAACTGATCACCGTTCTTGCCAGTGGGAAAGGTGTGCCGGATTTGTTCATGCAGGAAGCGAGTTACATAACCTACCTTGTTGAGGCGGGGTGTTTTGCGGATCTGAATAAAGCGCCATATCACATCAATGATTATCGGGATAATATTTGGCCTGCTACTTTGGATGTGGGAACGGATTCTACCGGTGTGGTTCGTGCGTTAACCTGGCAGACGAACCCAGGCGCCATCATCTATCGCAGGGATATTGCAAAAAAGTATTTTGGTACGGACGATCCTGATACGGTATCACAACTGCTCAATACCGATGAAAAAATGTTGGCTGTAGCTAAACAGATGAAACAAGATGGAATCCATTTTGTTTCTTGCTTCAAAGATATCTATGATAGCAAGATCGCACAAAGGACAAATCCGTGGGTTGTTGATGGCAAATTAACGATTGATCCAGTGCTCTTGGATTTCATGGATATGGCGAAAACCATCTTGGTCAATGGGTATGATCTGGGTGTTGACCAGTGGGCAAGTGAATGGATCGCGGCTGTCGAGTCTGATGATTTATTCTGCTACATATTGCCTCCGTGGGGATATCAATACGTGATTAAACCTGCCGCCAACAAGACGATAGGAAAGTGGGCGATAACAACGCCTGCGACAGCATATATTTCTGGAGGATCCTATCTTGGTATCTATGATAAGACACCTCACAAGGATGCTGCGTGGAAATTCTTTTCCTATGTACTGCTGAACGAGAAGAGCTTGTATGACTACGCAAAACAGAGCGGCGATTTCGTGGTTCTGAAGAGCGTCTGCGACAAACTCGCTGCTGGAGAAGGAGAGGCGGTGTTGGGAGGTCAAAATCCGAATGGAATCTTCATCAAGGAAATGCAAAACAGCTTCAAGAAGCTGAATACTGTGTATGATTCTCAGCTGAATGATTCGTTCATTTCCGCCATCAAAGCCTATGCTGCGGGGAGTACAAAGGAACAAGCACTTTCCCAATTCAAGCAGGATGTCAAAACGGCATTTCCTGAAATTGTTGTTGAGTGAGGAATCAGGGAGGGTACCAGATGACTTTTTCACGACTTGAAAAACGAAGGAATATCTGGGGGTATGTATTCATCACCCCATTCCTCGTGATGTTTGTTTTGTTTGGTCTGTATCCAATCATCTACACCTTCCAGTTGAGTTTCCAGAAGTGGAATGGATTCTCGGCAGTGCAAAATGTTGGATTTCAGAACTGGGCAAGACTGAAAGATGATGGTACCTTCCCGTTGACCCTTGCTAACACTGTGAAGATCTGGCTGTGGGATTTCATCCCACAGCTGGGAATCGCATTGTTGCTTTCCATGATTTTTACGTTCCGGAAGATCAAAGGAATGAGCTTTTTCCGTGCCGTATTTTATCTTCCCAATCTGATCACAGCCGCTTCCATTGGTTTGTTGTTCAATATTCTGTTCAATGGTGATAAATCCACTATCAACCAATTGTTGATACGTCTGGGATTGAAATCCCAGCCCATTGCGTTTTTCAAATCGGGTGTGATCACCCAAGGAATTGCTTCTTACATCCTTTGGTGGATGTGGTTTGGCTATACCATGATTTTGATCATGGCGGGGGTCACATCGATTGACAGCTCATTGTATGAGGCAGCGGAATTGGATGGTTGTACCTCGTGGCAAACGTTCCGGTTGATCACTATGCCACTTATCCGGCCAACCATCCTATATATCACCATTACCTCAATTATTGGAGGGATGCAGATTTTTGATGTACCTGCAAACCTGACTAACTTGGCAGGAGATCCTCAAAAAGCAATTCTTACGACCTCAATGTATGTGTATCAACAAGGTTTTAAAAATACCTCATTGGGATATGCGTCCACGTTGTCTGTGGTCCAGTTCCTTATCATCGCAGCGTTGAGTTTTATCGCCCTGAAGATGATGCGAAGGAAGGGGGCGTGACGATGAAACATATTGGCACCGTCTTTGTATACGTGTTTCTTCTCTTGTTGCTGGTGCTTTCTTTGTTACCGTTTTACCTTGTGTTGATCAATTCAACATACAGTTCTATTGATATTGTTACCAAGCTGAAATTTCTTCCCGGAACAATGTTCGGAGCAAACTATCAGAAACTGCAGGAATTGACCAATATCTGGCGAGGTTTTGGGAATAGTCTCATTGTTTCTGTACCCTTCGTTGTCTTTTCTTGCTATTTTGGAGCGTTTGCGGGGTATGGGTTCGCAAAGTTCCAATTCAAAGGAAAAACGTTCTTTTTCTTTCTCGTACTTGCGAGCATGATGCTGCCTTCCCAGCTGAGCATCATTGGTTTTTATACGACAAGTCTGAAACTGGGAATGCTGAATACCTATTGGCCATTGATTCTTCCTGGTATTGCCAATGCATCTGCGGTTTTTTTCCTCCGTGGCATGATAGAACAGAGTGTTCCAGAATCCTTGTTGGAAGCTGCGCGGATGGAGGGTTGCTCAGAACTTACCATTTTCAATCGTTTCGTTCTTCCTTGCATCATGCCTGGGGTTGCTACCATCGGAATCTTTAACTTTGTATCCTCTTGGAACAATTATCTGGGACCATTGATCATCCTTAGTGATGCCAAGAAATTTACGATGCCAATTTTGATAGCGACTATCAAAGGGATCTTTCTTTCCAACTATGGTGCCATGTATGTGGCTATCGCGATCTCAATCTTCCCTGTGGTCATCGTGTATTGCTTTTTGTCTCGGTATATTATCAATGGTTTGACAATCGGAGCTGAGAAATGAAAGCATCTTCATTGTGTACAGGCCTCGGATGGGTCGAGGTGCCGGTTACGCGTCATGCCAATGACCGTAAAATGGAAACAAACATTATTGAACTCTGGCCATCGATGGAACGGCAGACAATTAATGGGTTCGGTGGTGCTTTGACGCATGCTTCTGGGGATGTCCTCAACCATATGGATCCTAGAGAAGCCCAAGAAGTGATCAATAACTATTATGATCCTTGTAAGGGGGACTATCGTTTTGTAAGAATTCCAATCGATAGTTGTGATTTCTCCCCATCGCAATTCAATGCGGCTTCCTCAGTACAAGACATCCAAGAAGATTGGTTTGATTTCTCGTATGATGAAAGATACATCTTCCCTTGGTTGGATGAGATATGCAAAGCTGCAAAGAAGAACATCCCCATTTTATTCTCTCCTTGGTCTCCTCCCGCTTTCATGAAGGATAACCATTCCCGGTTGCAAGGAGGTCATCTGCTGGAGCAGATGAGATCCTGGTGGGCTCAGTATCTTGTCCGATACCTGAAAGAGTATCAACGCAGAGGGTATCATGTTTGGGGTTTGACAATCCAAAATGAACCGAATGCAGTGCAGACATGGGACAGTTGTCTGTATTCTGCCGAGGAAGAACGTGATTTTCTCAAAGATTATTTAAAACCTGAAATGGATCGGCAAAACCTCCAAGAAGTGAAGGTTTTCTTTTGGGATCATAATAAAGAGCGTCTTCTTTCCCGTTCAAAGACATTTTTAACCCAAAATGTTGCGTCGATGGTGGCGGGTATTGCATTCCATGGATATTGTGGTGATCATTTTCAAGCCCTTGAATTGTACCGAAAACAACATCCTGATCATCAAATGATACTTTCTGAGTTTTGTATGGGCGTACAGGACCGATATGATTTTACCAAACAACTTGCTGTTTATGGTCATGAATTTCTTGGGGATCTCGCTTATGGGGCAGATACGTTTCTCGATTGGAATTTGATCCTCGACCAAACAGGCGGACCGAACCATGTCGGTAATTACTGTATGGCTCCGATCATGACGGACAAGGCGTTTCATCCGTGGTATACCATGGCCTTTTCCGTTTTACGGACTCTTTCTTCTGTTATAGTACCTGAAAGCAAGGTGATTGAGCATACCGCATTCACCAACAAACTGGATATTGTCGCGGTAAAACGTCCGGATGAAAGCATTTGTCTTATCATCGGGGCAACACATGAGAACAACGAAGTCAACGTCAGGATAGGCGAGACAGTGTATGCGTTTCCCGTTCGACCAGATTCGTTGACCATATTTGAAGTGGGGAAAAAAGAATATGAGTGAAATAAAAGGCGTGAATCTTGGGGAATGGCTTGTGCTTGAGCGTTGGATGGACACTTCCGTGTTTGCCGGTACAGATGCACGAGATGAGGATACCCTGTGCAGACGGTTACAAGGAGAAGAGAAGCTGGAAAGATACCAACACCATCGAGATACCTTCATTACAGAATCAGACATCGCGTTTATCGCAAAGTGCGGCTTGAACGCAGTTCGGTTGCCAGTTCCTCATTTCCTATTTGGAGATGATCCTCGGTATTGTGACCCATACGTTCCCTGTGTATCGTATGTGGATCAATGCTTTACTTGGTGTCAACGGTATGGGTTGGGTATCATTCTTGATATTCATACTGCTCCGGACTGTCAGAATGGGTTTGATAATGGTGGTATTTGTGGTGTTTCAAAATGGCACCAAAAGCCAGAGAACATCAATCGAATGCTAGATGTGCTTGAGATGTTGGCCGATCGTTACGGTAAAAAAGAAAACTTGTTGGGGATCGAATTGCTCAATGAACCTGCTTCAGAGGCGGTTTGGGAACGGAACAAACGGTTTTACGAAGCTCATGACAAAGAACGGGCAAAAGGATCATCAGCGGTTCCTCTTCCTGTCATCTTTGACTTTTATACACGTGGATATGAACGCCTTCGTTCCCATATGGGAAAAGAAAAGTTTGTCGTCTTTCATGACGCATTCCGCTTTCCATTAATGAAATATTTCTTCAAGGAATCTCATTTGGAAAATGTTCTTTTGGACACCCATTTATATTTGGAAATGGAAGGAGTTTCTGATGTGACATCTACGACGAATCATCTTCATCGTATTCTTGTCGATTGGAATCAAGAAATATACGAAATGCAGAAGATTGTACCTGTCATGGTGGGCGAGTGGTCTCTCCCCCATAATATTCTTCCTTCATTTACGCCGGAACAAAAATACTATTCCTATCGCTTGATGGCTGATGCCTTTTTATTGACGTGGGAACAGGCCTTCGCCCAATTTTTCTGGTCATACAAGGTCAAATGTTATGATAAGCTTGGATGGGATTTTCGTGATGGTGTTGCCCGAGGGTGGCTTCCTGCACGGTTTGACGGAAAAGCATCAATGTAGTGATGCAATTGTACTTTGCCTTGTATAAAAGGGAACAAACATTTTCGAGAACTTGCTACCTCTCTCTATTTTTATAATGAGATAGATGATGTAGCGTAAGTACTCAGGTGGCATACATCAGGGCTTAAAACACTCCCATCTACAACCTCTTAGTGCCCTCTTTAAGTTGATATAAATCTTTGGAAAGTATGCAATTATCATAGACTTTTATTGCGGTTTATGGTATCATAAACCATGTCTGAAAAAGGATTTATCGATTTCCAGAACTTTGAAAAAGCACTCCAGGAGAAAGGGGTCGAGCTCTCATCTTATGAGCTTTCTGCCATTTTGGAACTCATAAACCTTCGGTTTGATGAAGTCATCTCCAAATCCGAACAACAGGCAGAGTCCTTTGCCAGGACCATCACCGAACTCAACAAGACCATAGCGAGCCTGAATGATGTCATCGAAACCCTGAAGGGAAAGAACAACAGGAACGCATCGAATTCAAACAAGCCGTCGTCATGGGATCATTTCAGCAAACCAACCCCAAAGCCATCGTCAATCAATGCGGGTGACGGCGGGTCGATAAAGAAGTCATCCGGTGGGCAGAAAGGTCATAGCGGCACCACGATGAAAGTCCAGGATACGCCTGACAGGATTGAGAACCTGTATCCCCGCAGGTGCTTCGGATGCGATCGTTTCGCCGAATGCCTTGCCCGGGCAAGCGAGAAGGCATCCAGGACTGTTGTTGATGTCGAAGTCAGGACGATACAGACCGAGTACAGGCAGATGAGCTTGTGCTGCCCTGTTGACGGCACGGAGCAGTGCGGCCAGTTCCCGGCTTTCGCAAGAAGCAATTTCCAGTACGGGCCTACCGTCAACGCCATTGTGACCGAACTCTCCTCGGACGGCAGTGTCGGCATGCACAAGATAAGCACGTTCATGGATGACGCCTTCGGCATCCGGATGACGGACGGCACGGTAAGCAACATCATCGGCAAGTGTTCCGATTTGAGCGAAAGCCTCGTCGAGAAGTTCAAGGATACCTTTGCACAAGTCCATATCGCACATTTCGATGAAACCGGCTGCAGAATCCAGAAGAAGAACGGGTGGCTGCACATAGCCGCCAGCAGACGCTTCTCGGTATTCGGGTTCCACAAGAACCGTGGGGACAAGGGCATCAAGGCCCTTGGGGTCTACGACAGGATGAAGGATCCCTCGCAGGTCGCCGTCACCGATTTCTGGGGCTCCTACCTGAAGATTGATGCACAATTCCCCAAGAAGCATGCATTCTGCGGCGCCCATCTGGACAGGGAGATCCAGAACCTCATTGACAACTACGGCAGCCCGGCCTGCGCCAGGAAGATGAAGAAGCTTATGAAGTCCGCCTACGTCGAAGTCCAGGAACTCAAGGGCAAAGGCATGACGGAAGCACCGCAGAGCCTGCTTGACGAGGTCTCCGAGAAATATGACAAGATTGTCACGGCAGCCTTGAACAGACACAAGCCTCCCAAGAAGACCAACAAGCGAGGCAGGCCTGGCAAAGGCACCATCAGGGCCTTGTTCGAGAGATTCCGGGACTACAAGGAAGGGGTCCTGATGTTCCTGCATGACTTCGAGGTTCCTTTCTCAAACAACCAGGCCGAACGGGCTGCTCGAGGTATGAAAACCAAGCTCAAGGTGTCTGGATGCTTTCGGAGTGAAGACGGAGCCAAGGCTTTCTGCAATATAAAGTCCATTATGGATACATGCAGAAAGCATGGACTGAACCATTTTGCCGTTCTTCAGGACTTGTTTTCGGGAAAGGACATTTCAGGCCAGTTCTGCTTGGTGTAGGCCACTTTCTACATTCAAAACACCTGAGTAATTACGATAATTGACCTAAGGATTGGCGATGAAAACACAAGGAAAAACCATCACGCTTTTTTTGATGGATGGCGACGCTACAGGACGAATCAAGACAAAACTTTCCAATAGCACGGTGTTGGTGTATCGAATCCCAAGAGGCGCGTTGGATTCCTGTGATGATATGTCTGTGCTCGATCAGAGCGGGGTCTATCTCTTGTTTGGTGTGGATGGCAATACCGGGAAAGAAGCGGTATATATTGGGCAAGCCGGGATTCGGAAGAACGGAAAGGGTGTCCTCTACCGTTTGAAAGAACATCGGCGGGATGCGCAAAAGGATTTCTGGACCGAGGCCTTGGTGATTACGACTTCAGATGATAGCTGGGGTCCGACAGAGATCAGCTGGCTGGAAAACCAGTTCACCAATCTGGCGATCTCCGCCAAACGGTATGTGGTGAAAAACAACAACGAACCCTCATTAGGGCATGTCACCGAAGAAAAGGAAAGCGAACTGAGTGAGTTCACTGAGAAAGCTTTGATCGTGGTAGGTGTCCTGGGCCATCAAGGATTCAATCCGTTGTTGCCAAAGCCGTCATACCCTGAAATTGGAAACGCCAACCAATCTTTGGAATTCTTTTTGTCTTCACGCAATGGTGTCAGTGCACGTGGTCGTTTGACTCATGAAGGTTTTGTCCTCTGTGCGGGAAGTGTATTGAGAAAAGAGCTTCTCAAGAGTGCTTCTGATTCCACTCGGCATTTGCGTGAGCAACATCGCGGGGATGTGGATGATCAGAACAGGACGACCAAGGACCTCCTCTTCACTTCTCCCTCGGGAGCTTCGTCATTTGTGCTCGGAGGCTCCTCAAACGGAAGACGGGATTGGAAAACCAAAGAGGGAAAGGTATTGGCCGAAGTTGAAAACAACGAAATACATTGAATCTTCCATGGAAACATTCATTCTCTCTGTTCATGATCATGCTATTTCGTCTTACAAGCGCAAACGAAGAGATGATTCCCGTTTCTCAGAAAACAAAATGTTCTTCCCCCTCACGTCACCCCATACTCTGACCCTCCGATGAATTCCCTGAGGAGGGAGTCGGAGGGGACGAGGGTGTCGGGGATGGGTTGGAAGTTGTCCAGGAACTTCAACAGGCGTCGGGCGGTGACGTAGACGACGGTGGCGGAGGGTTTGACCATCTTCAGCAGGGGTTGTGCGAACGGAGCCAGGACGGCCAGTTCGTAGTCCAGCGCCGAGTTGATCATCATGTCGGCGTTTCCCTGGTAGGGGAAGATGTACAGGTTTTCTCCCCGTTGGATGGACGGGATCATCGAGAGGGTCTGCTCGGCAGAGGCGCCGCGGGTGCGGTGGTCCCGGACGATGCGCCGGATGATCCGGTTGTCCGTCGTGCTGATCCGGTTGTGGTCGTCGATGTTCACCTGGGTGAACGCCGAGATGTAGACGCGGAAGATCAGATCACTGTCCAGGCTCCCTGTCAGGGCGGGGTTCATCCCGTGGATCCCTTCCATCACGACGATCGTCTTGGCATCCAGTTTGATCTTCTCCCCGAACGTGGTCTTCTTCTGGACGAAGTCATAGGTGGGAAGGGATACTTCCTCTCCGTCCTGGATTGCCTGCAGGGTGTGTTGCAGCAAGGGAAGGTTCAGCGCTTCCAGACGTTCGAAGTCCGGTTTTCCGTCCTGGTCCTTGGGACACTGGTCTGGTGGCAGATAGTAGTCGTCCAGCGTGATCTTCAGCGTCTTTTTCCCTCTGACCTGCAGTTGGGTGCACAGCTTGAACGCGAAGGTGGTCTTGCCTGAGGAAGAGGGACCCGCGATGGCGACGAACCTCACCGTGCTCTTCTGGCAAATGGCGTCGGCGATGTCGGCGATGTGCTTTGCCTGGAACTCCTCGGACAGACGGATGAACGGGGCGATGGCGTTCTCGTAGGAGAGCCGGGAGAGATCGCCGATGCTGGAGACCTGGATGATCGGGGCGTTCTCTTTTCCATGTTTCAGCGCGTCAAACAGCTTGGAGTTGTCCTTGAAGGTGTCAAGCTGGGTGAAGTCAAACGAGCGGGGATAGCGGAGCAGCAGTCCGTTCTGCTGGTACGTCCTGAGTTCCCATACGGTGATCAGGCCGCTGTTCGGGACAATTGGCTCATAGCTGATGTCTCGAAATCCGTCCATCTGGTACAGCGGGACGGTGGGTTCGTTGTCGGTGGACAGCAGCCCGACGGTCTCGTCGAACTTTTTTTGCTTGAAATAGGAGAGGGCCTCGTCGTACGGGACGGTCACCTTGTCGATGGACAGGTGCTGGTCGGAAAGATCCCGCATCGTCTTGGTGATCGTGGCGATGGTCTCCTTGCTGACGATGTACCGGTCCTGGAACGTGAAGTAGTACCCATCGCCCAGGGCGAAGCCGATGACCAGCCGGCGGTTGGGGTACAGTTTGTCCACCGCGGCGTACAACAGGAAACAGATGCTCTGCCGATAGACCCGTTTGCCGATGTCGGAAAACAGCCTGATCGGCACGATGACGCTGTCGCAGGTCAGATGGTCGGAGAAGCTTTCCACCTCGTTGTTGACCAGGGCACAGACGTACGGGTTTGCCTGGTAGTCGGTGGTCATTTCCCCTTCCAGGTCGAACTGTTTCAGCGCATCCCCCACGGTGCTGCCCAGGGGAATCTGGATCTTGGAATCTTCAAACGTCGCGGTGATGGTGCTCATGTCTTGCATCATAGCGCGTTTTTGCTTGGATTGACAGGCTCTTCCGGGGCGGGTACAGTTTTCGGTGTGAAACGAAGGACCCGTACATTCCCGTATCGAGAACGATCGATTTTGGTCATCGACCTGGACAAGGAGCGCTTCCGGTTCGTCAAACTGGGAGAGGCTCAGGCCAAGAAGATGCTGGGTGGACGCCTTATGGCCCTTACGTTGTGGAATTCCTACTGCAACTACCAGAAGCTCAAGCCTTCCGACTATGAATCAGGGAACCCGATCGTCATCGCCATCGGGGCGGCCAGCGATCTTGACCATCCGCTTCTGGACGGCTATGTGCTTGCCACCCGAAGCCCGGTGACCGGTTCCCTTTCCGTCACCGCAGGGGAAGGGCGCATCGCCAAGGCGCTCTCTCGGGGTGGGGCATCTGCGCCATGGTGATCCAGGGAAGACGGAGCCGCATCACCCACCTTGCCATCACGGATCATGACGTGACGTTCTCCACCCGGGAGGACCTGCACAACCTGACGGTGGGCTCCTGCCACGCCCTTAGTCCGGAGACGCCGATGATCGTCATCGGACCGGCGGCTGAGGCGCAGGTGCCGCAGAGCAGTGTGGACTTCGATGGACGGAACCTTGGCCGGGGTGGCGTGGGGATGGTGTTCGCCTTGAAGAACATCAAGGCCATCACGTTCCCGGTGGGGGCGGTGCACGTCGAACGGACCAGCTATGATCCCGCAAGCCTGGGGCGGCTTTCCGCGTGGGTGGAGAAGCTCCAATCCTGGCAGCGGAAAGGTTCCCGTCTTTCATGGGGCAACCGCAACGGATGGCTTGCCATCAACGGGCTTCCATGATCGTGTGGATGGACGGATGTGGGCGTTGGAAGGACAGAAGCCCCTGCTTCCCCTGTTGGCCTGGGCCCGAACCTCGGTGTCTTTGATCCCGCCCATATCCGGCCTACGCTGGCTGCGTGTGATGATCTTGGGCTGGATCCTTTTTCTGCCGGGGTTCTGCTGCTCTGGGCGTCCCGGAACGGATCGGTCGACCCGGTGCGGGTGCTGGAGAGTGTCGCCTACGGCAAAGGGCCGTGGATGAACCTTCCCAAGGAGATGCCCGGATCCTTCTATCGGATCGGCGGTCTGGAGATGGCTCCGTTCGACCTCAGGGCGCTTCCGTCCCAGGCGGTGCTTGCCGCACTGGGTGACGATACCATCGTCTATCCCGCGTTGCTTCACCAGAAGGGGTTCCACAGCGGCAGGGAGATGTTCCATGCCCGCGTCTCCGTCTACTGCCAGGATCTTCGGTACGCCATGGAAAGCCTGGGCATCGCCTATCGGCGCAGCTACGTGGTCTTCAACCAGTATTTCCCGTTCTGGATGATCCATCCGTTCGCGTTGCTGGCGCGGCTTGCCTCAGACAGTGAAGGCTATCCGTTCTCCGCCATGGGGATCCGGAACGTGGGGATATCCTGCTACCGGGTGCAGCGGGAGATCAACCGGCAGTTGGGCTGGCATGAGCCGGAGCGTGTGCCGGATCCGTTGATGACCGATGGCTCTTCCAACCACCGGTACGCGTCGGTGGTGACGCTTCCCCGGTTGATCGAAGCTTACCGGCTGATCAGATCCAGGATCTGAAGTTTCTTGTCGTCCAACAGACGGTGGATGGTGATACATTGGGTTTCCATCACGGCGTAGCTTGCCGGGTATCCGTCCCGGGGGTAGGTGGTCGAGCCGGGGTTGAGGATGACCACGCCATTTGGGTCACGGTACAGCCGGGGGACGTGGATGTGCCCGAAGATGAAGATGTCGTCGGCCTGCATGTCCAGGCCGTACGGCGACGGCCATCGGTCCCCATGGGTCATCACTACCGTTCTTCCGTTCCAAGGAACCCGTTGGACCAGCGGGGGAAGCATCCGGCCCGCTTCAGAAAATCCATAGGAGGAATCACAGTTTCCCCTGACCAGGGTCAGGGAATACGGGCAGAGGGAGAGGTCGGGGAGGGAAGAGATTCCGATGTCTCCGGCAAGAAACAGTTCGTCTCCGTGGTGCTCCGCAGCGCGGGTGAGAAGAAGCTGGAACGCCTCGTCACTGCCGTGGATGTCCGAGGCGACGATGATCGTCGGAATATGCATGCTCCCAGTGTACCGTGGAAACCCTTTCCATTTGTAGATGCCTAGCGCTGGTTTTTCTTGGGCTTCTGGGGGAATTTTTTTATCTTCCGGTGGCGGAGCTGATGGAAAAGAGGTATGATGATGCTATAAGAATCATATCAGTTTAGGGAAAACGGGAGGTCATCATGGATGATATACGGACCATCGCCTGCAACGACGGGCATGTGATGTATTATCGTGTGTGGTTGCCGGAGGGCCAAGAGGTCAAAGCGACCCTTCACATCCTGCATGGCATGGCGGAGCACAGCGCGCGCTACGACCGCTTCGCGTCGTACCTTGCCGGGCATGGATTTGCCGTGTACTGCCAGGACCATCGCGGTCATGGATTGACCGCCACGAAGAACAACGAGAAGCTGGGGTTTTTGGCTCCTTCCCATGGCTGGAAGTTGATCGCCGAGGATTCCTCCCTGCTGGATGATGTCATCACGCAGGACTTTCCTTCCGCGCCGCTGTTTCTGTTGGGGCACAGCATGGGTTCGTTCCTGGCCAGGACGGTGATGGTCCAGCATTCCGATGTCTTCTCCGGGGTGGTCATCATGGGGACCGGCGCTTCCAAAGGCATTCTTGGGTGGGTTGGAAAGAAAATCGCCCAGTCCCATGTGCGGCGCTTCGGGGCTGACCATACGGACAACCAATTGGACAAGATGAGTTTCGCTTCCTACCTGAAGAAGATCCCTGACCACAAGACGCAGTTCGACTGGCTTTCCCGTGACGAAGCGGAGGTGCAGAAGTATATCGCCGACCCATGGTGCGGTTTCGTCTGCACCTCGTCGTTCTTCGTCGACTTGCTGGATGGCATTTCGTTCGCCAACGATCCCAAGAGAATCGCCACGCTTCCCAAGGATCTTCCGCTCCTCTTTATCAGCGGGGATGCCGATCCGGTGGGGGATTGGGGCAAAGGGGTGAAGGATGCCTTTTCGTTGTATCAGGACGCCGGAATCTCTGACGTCAGTCTGAAACTGATCCCCGGTGACCGGCATGAGGTGCTCAACGAGACGGATCGGGACGATACGCAGGCGCTGTTGCGCTCCTGGATGGAAGAACGGATCTGATGAGTTTCAAGAAGAAGCTTAAGGCGGCAGGCCAGTTGGGCTACCTTGCCTACCGGATGGGGATGAAGGACAACGTGTTCACCGCCGCCAGTTCGATGGTGTACTCCACATTGATGGCCCTGGTCCCTGGTTTTACGTTCCTGTACGCGTTTTTCGGCGCGTTCGGGGTGCTGCAGTCCTTCATCACCGAGATGGGCAAGCTGTTCGCCCAGGTGTTCGGGGAAACAGCGGCCCAGCAGTTTTTGAACATCCTCAACACCTATACGGGCAACGCCATGAGCCTGGGGGTGGTCGGACTGCTTTCGTTCCTGGTCACCATGGTGCTGTTGATCAACAAGATATGGAACCAGGTAAACCGGATCTTCCGGGCGTCCATCGAGCGGAACATGATCCGCAGGATTTTTTCGTTCGTCACCTTTTTGATATTGGCCGTTTTGGTCGGAGCGGCGTACATCAGCATCGAGGGGAAGCTGAACACCTGGTACTCCCGGATGATCGGCCGGTACGTTTCCGGTTGGGACAAGGTGTTCGGGTTCTTCGCCCCGGCCTTTTTGATTTGGTTCGTCCTGTTCATGATGACCTACTTCGTCCCCAACGTCCGGGTGCAGGCCAAGGCGGCGTTCTTCGCCTCGTTGTACGGGACCATCGGCATGATGATCGCCAATACGATCTTCTCCTCGTTGACCACGTTGGTCACCCGGTATTCCATCATCTACGGTTCGTTCGCCGCCCTGTTCCTGTTCCTCTTTTGGATGTACATCTTCTGGGTGATCTGCTACTGGGTGGTGGAGTTCACCTACGTCTACCAGTTCCGGCCCGATCTGCAGAAGTTCCGCGGACTTCCCCAGAGTCCTGCGCTGCAACTTTCCGAAGGCGTCAACATCATGATGGTCATCGGAGCCAATTTCAAGGATGGAAAAGGGTCGACGCAGACGCGGGAGCTGGTTGAGCGGCTCGCCATCCCGGAGTACCGTCTGTTCGGTTTTCTGGATCTGATGAGCGACCTGAAGTTCATCACGCCGGTGAACAACCAGCACACCGCCTATACGGTGGCGCGTCCGCTGGAGGATCTCCGGGTGCAGGATCTCGCCTCGTCGCTGTACAGTCTGGATTCGGTGGGTGGGGAGGATCATGACACGGCAGGGGAGGCGGTGGCCGCGGAGATCAAGGAGCGGGGGATCACCAGTCTGGGCGATCTTACCATCGAGAACCTGTTGCAACGGGTGTAGGCTCCTGCTAAGGTGAAGGCATGACGATCAACAAAGATACGGCGCCGGTGGTGGACACCCTTTTGTGGCACGGCATTATCGACGCGACGACGGGCATTCTTTCCGATGAGCGGTACACCCTCGGCGGGCTTACCCTGCAGATGCATCAGAATCCCTCCCTGCTTCAGGGAGCTGATCTGGTGTACGTCCCCTATGCCGCCAGCCTGTGGCGTGGAAATTCGTTGATCCTCCTCGTCGCCATCGAGGAGGAGGATTACCGGAGTCTCGCCCAGGCGCTGGGCTGTTCGGTGCGGGAAATCCTTGAGGAGAAACAGACCCGTTCTTACTTCGGGCCTCCCCGGCTGGTTGCCTATGGGGGCTCGGACCGGGAGGATCTGGAGCCGTTTGAGGGAAAGCTGGATTATCCGACGGCAAAAGCGATATTGCAGGAGTGGGTCTGCGACATCATCGAGACGATGGAGGAACCCAAGAAGTCAGTGGAGGGTGTATAGATTCCCTTTCACCGTGACGATGCCTTCTTCCTGAAGCTTGGTCAGTTCCCGGAACAAGGCGCTGGGGTCGACGCACAGAAGGTCTGCCAGTTCTTTCTTCTTCAGCGGTACCCAGAAGCTTTTTCCGTGATGCGTTTGCTGTTCCAACGTAAGAAAGTACAGGATTTTTTCCCGGACGCTCCGCTGTCGGAGGAGCGCGAATTTCCGTGTCAGTTCCATCGCCTCGCCTGCGATGAGCGTCCGGAGGTTTGCCTCCAGTTCCTTGTCCTTGGAGAGTTCCTCCACCGGGATGGCGATGACCACCGTGTTGTCTTCTTGGGCGATGATGTCCACCGGGCTGCGCTCCCCGCTTGACGCAAGGGCGGCGGCGCATACCTGTCCGCGCTGGACTGTCCCCAGATTCGTTCTTCCCTCCCACGCATTCGGAGCCTGGATCAACAGGCTTCCCTGGGCGATGAGCAACACTTCCTTGGTGACCATTCCGACGGAAAGAACGGGTTCTCCGTGGGAAAGGGGGATGGTCCTTATGTCCATGGTGGACAGGAGATTCCTCAGCCGCCGCGCGTCCTCGAGGCGGAACAATGGAGAGATGGCGAACGCGCCGAAGTATTCCATCATGGCTTCAGGGTGAAGGTCAGCACCACCGGCTGATGGTCGCTGTAGGCGAACTGGTTGTCCACGTTCTTCGCCGTGGCGGTGACGTTGTCCGATACCAAAAAACCGTCCAGTACGGCGGTGTAGTTGACTCCCTTCCGGTAGGGCATGTCGGTACTTCGGCAGGTGGGGGTGGTGGTGCGGTTGCCCGCCTTGACGATCCGCATGCCTGCCGTGAGGTCGGCATCGTCGATCACATGGACCCACTCCGGTATTTCCTGCTGGGAGGGGAAGGCCGTCAGGATGTCACTCCCCAACGAATGGTTGAAATCCCCTCCGACGATGACGTAATCGCCGTTGGCTATTGCCTCGGCAAGGTAGGCGTTGAGCACTTCCAACTGTTGCTTGCGGATCACCCCGCCTTTGTCGTAGGCGGACATGTGGCTGTTGATCAACACCAGGTTCTTTCCGTTGGTCACCGGCAGCACGGTGACGGAGAAGGCCCGGTCCAGGTCGAAGAACCGGTTGGGGAACGAGTCATCCACCGGGTACTGCTTGCGGACCGCCTGGGAGATGGGGTGCTTGGACATCGTCACAAGACCCGCTTCCGTTTTCCCATGGGGGTCGGAGAACGGGTAGGCGAGATAGGCGGAATGGAAGTTGGACGCGTAGACGGTGTTCCTGCCTGGAAGGTTGTCCTCCAACATCTGTTTCTCGTTGACACCATGGGCGCGGTTGCTCTTCTTGTCCACTTCCTGGAACAGCAGGATGTCCGGGTCGAGTTTCTTGACGGTGGAGATGATGCCCTGCAGGTTGGACAGAACGACCTGTTTGCTGGTCGCCTTGCCGTATTCGCCCTGTACCGGCGTGCCGTCCTTCATCGTCCCGGTATCCATGAAGAAACTGAACGAGGGGTCATAGGCGCCGAAACCGATGTTGTACGTGGCTGCGGTGTACGGTTTTCCCGGATCCAGCAATGGCCGTGAGGTCTGTCCTTCGATGGCAAGGACGGTATCGTCCGGAATACGGTGGTACTGCAGGGTGACGTACAGCAGGTAGCCAAGGACCAGCGCGATGGCCAACAGCACGATGGTGAGGATCAGTCGTGGAACGGAGAGATGTTTTCTTGTCATCATATATCCTGTGGGCGGCGTACGCCTCAAGCTATGGTACACCTATTTCCCTTACTCTCAAACAGGAATCTGGAGCAATCGTTACGGCTTTGGTCAAAAACCTTTAGAAAATGCATAGCTTGGTTATGCAACATATTGCAACAAAAGGAAATATTTTCTGTGTTTTTTTGATGGATCATCTTGCGCCAAACCGGCGAGGCTCAGTAGTATGCCGGTATGAACATCGAAACCATGGGAAAACGCATTCGGCTCGGAATCGTTGTACTGCTCCTATTCTCCCTGGTGGCGCTCTCCGCCCAACCGATGACGGAACAGCAGACCACAAAAGACCAGGAATATCTTTCCGTGTACTTTGGCATCCAGCCGCTTTCCACTCCGGTGAGTGACCAGGAGCTGGCATCGGCGCTTTCCGCCATTACCGGTTCGTCGTACTCCGGCACTCCATCCCAGATGATCGTCCAGGCTGGGGGATATGAGGAACTGGCGCTGACCTATTCGGAAGGCAAGGCACAGAACCGGCTTTCTTTGGTCGGGGTGGCGGGGAGCGACCCCGACCTGGCGGCGGCAGTGGATTCCGGTCTTGCCGATCCCGCATCGGCCAAGGAACTTGCCTCCGGCGGGGCTTTGAGCGCGCCGACGGCGACCCGCTTGTTGATGAACGTCGCCTCTTCCATCGGCAAGGGCCGGAACATCCTGGGCTTCAGCGATGATCCGGACATCGGGGCCAAACTGGCCAATGCCTTTGCCAAAGTGACGTTGTACCAGAACGACGAGCTGGATGCCATTGGCGCCAAGCTGGTGGAGAGCAAGGCGTCCACCGGCTACGGCTTGAAGCGGGAGGCGGATGACGCCCGCTTCCTTCCCAGCCTGACGCTCCGCTACGGCCATGACGACGCCACCCACGCCCGCCAGTTGATCGCCCTGTTGCACAGCGAAGGCATCCGCGCTGCCATCCAGATCGAACCAAAGACTTCCATCTACCAGTACCTGCTGGAGTGGGGGCCGTACACCAATACACCGACCTACCGGGTGGAGCAGTACAGCGACGACCTGTACTTGGTCCATGCCATCGAGTACGATATGGAAATGGAGTTCGCCACCAAAGCGGACCTGCTTCGGTTCAACGCCATCATGGAGCAGTACGCCAAGAAGAACGACGAGAACCAGAAGGATGGCAGCACGGTGCGTTTGATCAGCGGCGCATGGTGGCAGCCGCTGTACAGCGCGTCGTTCCAGCCGGATGCGGGAAATTACACGATGATCTCCGACAACATCCTGTATTCGGCCGACGGTGCCTATTCCATCCATCCGTTCACCCTGCCTGAGGACAAGGATGCCCTGCAGGCCAAGGAACGGGAGTTGTCCGGACGGGAGCCGGTCTCCGAAGTCCGGTACGTGAACAACGCATTCTACCGGTACCTTACCGGGTCTGACCACCAGTAAGGGCCGATGATGAGGAGAGAGGATATGAAGAAAACTCTGTGGGTTTTGATGGCTGTTGCCATGTTCGGTGGCGTCCTGTTCGCCGCCGGCACCAAGGAAGCTGCGCCGGCTGCCGCTGACGCGCTGAAGATCGCCATCGTGACGAGTCCGTCCGGTGTGGACGATGGTTCGTTCAACGAGGACAACTACAACGGCATTCTTGCGTTCATCAAGAATCATCCCGCCGCGACGGTGACCGCCGTCCGCGAGCCGACCGGTGACAGCGCCGCGGCCGTCAAGGCTGCCAGCGACATCGTCGCCGACTACGACGTCGAAGTATGCACCGGCTTCCAATTCGCCGGCATCGGCACGCTGGCCCAGGAGAACCCCTCCACCAAGTTCATCTTGGTTGATTCGTTCCCCTCTGACGCCTCCGGCAAGGAAGTGGCGCTGGACAACGTGTACGCCATGCAGTTCGCCGAGCAGGAGTCTGGTTTCTTCGCTGGCATGGCCGCCGCGCTTGAGACGAAGACCGGCAAGGTCGCCGTGGTCAACGGCATCGCCTATCCGTCCAACGTCAACTACCAGTACGGGTTCATGAGTGGTGTGAAGTACGTCAACATCACCGAAGGGAAGAACGTGGTGTGCGTCGAGCTGGCGTCCCAGGCGGGCACCGACGTGACCGGCAAGAATGTCGGTGGCAACTATATTGGTTCGTTCGCTGATGAGTCCACCGGAAAGATCGTCGGCCAGAAGTTGATCAACGAAGGCTGTGACATCATCTTCGTCGCCGCCGGCGGTTCGGGCAACGGTGTGTTCACCGCGGCCAAGGAATCCAACGGCAAGGCGATGATCATCGGATGCGACGTTGACCAGTGGAAGGATGGCGCCAACGGGGACAAGAACATCATTCTTACCTCCGTGCTGAAGAACATGGCCATCAACGTGGAGCGGCAGCTGGAGAACATCGCCGCCGGTACGTTCAAGGGCCAGAACATCGTCCTGAAGGCCGACACGGACTCCACCGGGTTCGTCAAGACGGAAGGGCATCACCAGATGAGCGCCGATACGGTTGCCAAGCTGGATGCGGCCTACGTGGCCGTCAAGGCGGGAAAGATCGTTCCCGCGGCGAACTTCAACGGCATCACGCCGGAGACGTTCACCGTTTCCAAATAACCAACTCCGCGCATCCACTCCACCGGGGTGGATGCGCCATTGTTTTGATGAGGACAGGCATGCCGGAATCGAGTGAGGCGATCGTTCGCCTTGAGCACATCACCAAGCGTTTTCCCAAGATCGTCGCCAATGACGACATCTCGCTTTCCATCCGCAAAGGCGAGATTTTCGCCTTGCTGGGGGAGAACGGGGCGGGAAAATCCACCTTGATGAGCGTGCTGTTCGGGCTGTACGAGCCGGACGAGGGGCAAATCTTCATCCGGGGAAACGAGGAGCGGATCCATTCCCCGGCGGAAGCGTCGGCGCTGAACATCGGCATGGTGCACCAGCACTTCAAGCTGGTCCTCAACCAAAGCGTGACGGAGAACATCATTTTGGGGAAGGAGCCGGTGAAGCGACGCTTCGGCCTGTTCTCCCCGATCGACATGAAGGGTGCCCGGGAGGACGTACGCCGTCTGTCCGAGCGGTACGGCCTTGATGTGGATCCTGATGCCATCATTTCCGATCTTCCCGTCTCCGCCCGGCAACGGGTGGAGATCCTGAAGATGCTGTACCGGGACGCCGAGATTTTGATCTTCGATGAACCGACCGCCGTGCTGACGCCCCAGGAGATTGAATCGCTCCTTGGGGTGATCCGTTCGCTCCGGGAACGGGGGAAAGACGATCATTCTGATCACCCACAAGCTGGATGAGGTCAAGCAGGTCGCCGATCGGTGCGGCATCCTCTGCCGGGGAAAACTGGCCGGGGTGTACGATGTGGCGAACATCACCACCAAGGAAATGGCGTCCCTGATGGTCGGGTACGACTTTGAGACGACGTTGGTCAAGGACAGTCGCCCGATGGGCGCCGAGTCCCTGTCGGTGGAGCATCTGTCCTACGTGGATGATGATGGCGTGAAGCGGGTGGATGATGTCTCCTTCACCGTCCGTGAAGGGGAGATCCTCGCCGTGGCGGGGGTTGCCGGCAACGGCCAGGTGGAAGTGGCCGACATGGTGGCCGGTCTGCTTTCCCCCGACGTCCGGGGCCATCCGGTTCAAGGGGCAGGACATCACGGATCTCGGCATCCGCGATCGGATCGAACGGGGGATCTCCTACATTCCCGAGGACCGGCAGGAGGTGGGGTTGCTGCTTGATTTCGACCTGGGAACCAACCTGTCGTTGAAGCGGTACTACCAGAGTCCGTACTGCACCCATGGCGTCCTCCACCGGGAAGCGTTCGTCAAAACCGGGGATGCGTTGATCTCCCAGTACGACATCCGTTCCAGCCAAGGGTGCGCCACCCGGGTGCGGTCGATGAGCGGCGGCAACCAGCAGAAGGCCATCGTCGCCCGGGAGATCAGCATGGGACAGTTCCCTGATGATCTTCGTCCAGCCGACCCGGGGGCTGGACATCGGCGCCATCAAGACGATCCATGAGCGGATCGTTGCCCAGCGGGACGAAGGAAAGGCCGTCCTGCTTGTTTCGTTGGAGTTGGATGAGATCATGGAACTGGCGGACACCATCGCCGTAATGTATAACGGAAGGATCCAGACGGTGCAGAGCGCTTCCGGGCTGAGCGCCAACCAGGTGGGCGAGTATATGATGGGGGTGCATCATGAAGCGCAGAAGTGATGGCCCCAAGCGGGTGATGGTCGCCCTGCTGGGGACGGGAAAACGGCAGAATATCCAAACGGCGCTGTTCTGCATCGTCCTTTCCCTGCTTGCCGGTTCGGTGTTGCTGCTCCTGTTGGGCAAGAACCCGCTTCTGGCCTACAAGAGCATTCTGCAGGGTGCGGGGTTCTTCCCCAAGGCGCGGTACGCCGGACACCGCAGCATGCTGACCGATTTCATGAGCCTGTTGAACTACACCACGCCGATGGTCTTCGCCTCCCTGTCGGTGGCCGTCGCCCTGCGCTGCGGCCTGTTCAACATCTGTGTCTCCGGCATGATGGTTGCCAGTGGGTTCGTCGCTTCGGTGCTCCTGGGCTATTCGTCGTTCAGTCCTGCCGTTGCCCGGCCGCTGGTCGTCCTGGTGGGGCTTCTGGTCGGTGGGGGCATCGGCGCGGTGATCGGCTGGCTGAAGTACCGGTACAACACCAACGAGGTGGTGGTGGCCATCATGTGCAACTACATCATCAGCTACGTGGTCAGTTTCTTCATCCAGACGCGGTACATCGATCCGACGACGCGGCAGTCGCTGAAGATCGGGCAGAACGCCCGCCTGACGCTGTTTGACCAGGTGGTGGGGGACCTGAAGATGGAAATCCCGTTGGTGCTTCCCCTTGCCATCGTCTGCGTGCTGCTCCTGTCGTTCCTGTTCTCCCGGGCCCGGCTGGGCTTTGAGCTGAAGGCGGTGGGGATGAACCGCAAGGCGTCCCGGTACGCCGGTATCGCCGTCGGGAAGACGATGGTGACCAGCATGGTGATCAGCGGGGCGCTGGCCGGACTGGCCGGCGTGTCGTACTACCTGGGGTGCTTCGCCTCCATCCAGCCCAAGGTGCTTCCGTCGCTGGGCTTCGACGCCATCGCCGTGGCGCTTCTGGGCAATTCCAATCCTTGGGGGTGTTTCTTCGCGTCCCTGTTGGTGATGACCATCTCCAACGGAACGACGTACATGGCCTCAACCCTTGGGGTGCTCCGGGAGATCGCGTCGTTGATCACCGGCATCCTGCTTCTGTTCAGCGCCTGCGGCGCGTACCTGAAAGGCTTGGCTGACCGGTATGCCGAGGAGTTGGAGGAACAGCGGATTCTGGCGGTGAAGGAAGGAGGGCAACAATGAACAGCATCATCATCGATGGCATGGCGTTCTCGCTGCCGCTGTTCATCATCGCCATCGGCGGCATCTACAGCGAAGGGTCGGGCATCACCAACCTGGCGCTGGAAGGCTTTCTTGGCTTTGGCGCGTTCTGCGGGGGGCTTGCCGTCGCGCTCTTCGGCGGCTCGATGCCCCAGGGGACTTCGATGTACCTTGCCTTCGCCATGGCGGCGCTGGGCGGAATGGTGTTCGCCATGCTGCACGCCCTCCTGTGCATCCACTTCAAGGCTGACCAGGTGATCAGCGGGGTGGTGATGAACGTGCTTTCCGCCGCCCTTACGGCGTTTTTGGCCAACCAGATCAACGCGTCAGTGTTTGGCAAGGCGTCCAACAAGTTCATGCTGGAAGTCTCCCCGCGGTTCACCGTCCCCGGCCTGTCCCGCATTCCCGTTCTGGGGGGATTCTTCACCTCGGTGTACCCGTTCGAGGTGTTGATCATTCTGGTGGCCCTGGTGATGAGTTACGTGCTGTACCGTACCCCGGTGGGGATGCGCATCCGCTCCTCGGGAGACAACCCCCAGGCGGTGGATGCCGCCGGCGGCAACGTGGCAAGGATCCGCTTCGGCGCGGTGATGACCAGCGGCGCGCTTGCCGGACTGGGGGGCATGTGCTTCGCCTATTCCATCTCCACCAACTTCTCCCCGTCCATCTATGCCGGCTTCGGCTACCTGTCCATCGCCGCCATGATCTTCGGCAACTGGCGGATTCTGCCGACGTTCTTCGCCTGCATCCTGTTCGGCTTCGCCCGAAGCGGCGGCTACTACCTGGTGACCAAGCTGGAACTGCCCAGCAGTTACAGCGATCTGGTGCTGACGCTCCCGTACGTGACGACGTTGGTCCTGTTGATCTTCTTCTCCCGTTCCAACCGGGCGCCCCGCGCGCTGGGTGAAATCTACGACAAGGGAAAGCGCTGATCCGTTGGGTTGACAAAATCGACAACTTTGTTTTATAACAGAGATTGTCAGTTAAGGGGATGCGTGATGACGTATCAGGAAAAGCCTTCCGTATTTGACCGGATCGCCTGTGACGTGGCGACGAAGATTGCCTTGGGCGAGGTTGGGGAAGGGGTTCGGTTCTCCGGAAGATCCCTGATGGGGAGCCAGTACAATGTCTCTTCGGAGACGATCCGCAGGGCGATGAAGATTCTCTCCGATGAGGGGATCATCGCCGTCAGGGGCGGCAGTGGCGCTGTCGTCGTCTCCCGTGAGAAAGCCGTCTCGTTCGTGGGACGGTGCCGGCAGGGTACGGATCTCATCGCGTTGAAATCCCAACTGGAAAAGCTCGTGTCCCAACGAGACGAGCTGAATGTGAAGATCAACAAGGTGACGGCCGAGATCATTGACCTGGAGGAACGGTTCCAGTCCAGTGACCGGTTCCGTCCGGTTGAGTTCACCGTGAAGGCGGCCAGTCCCGCGGACGGAAGATCCATCGGGGATCTTGCGTTCCGCCAGAAGACCGGGGCGACCGTCATTGCCGTCCGGCATGGGGAAGACGTTACGCTCTCCCCGGGGCCGGACTGCGTCCTGAACGCGGGAGACAAGCTCGTAATCGTCTGCAATGTGGAGGATATCGGCAAGATTCTGCCGCTGCTCGGGACCGCCTAGGAGCGGAGTATGCGAAAACGAATCATCTGGTTGGTCATGCTGATCGCACTGGCCGGGAGAGGCTTTGCGTCGGAAGCGATCACATTCGCCGATGTCGGCTGGGATTCCATCAAGCTGAACAATGCGTTGGCCTGGCTTCATCGCCAAAAACGTCTATGGGTATGACTGGACGGAAGTCCCAGGTTCCACCCCGATCATCCACGAGGCGTTGATGACCGGAGACGTCGACGTGGTGATGGAGGAGTGGACGGACAACATCCCCACCTACAACGCCGATCGCGATGCGGGGAAGTTCGTCGAACTGGGGATCAACTTCAACGACAACTACCAAGGGTTCTACATTCCCAGATACGTGGCGGATGCCAACCCCGGACTGAAGACTGTCCGGGATCTGAAGGACTACGCCTTTCTGTTCACCGATCCGGAAGATCCCTCCAAGGGTAGGATTTTCGGGGGAATTCCCGGATGGGCCATCACGGAGATCATGGAAAAGAAGGTCACGGTGTACGGGCTGGACGGGTCGTACAACTACGTGGTGCCGGGCAGCAACGCGGCGCTGGATGCCGCCCTGGTCTCCGCTTACGACCGGAAAGAGCCGGTGGTCAGCTACTACTGGGAGCCGACCTGGCTGCTGGGCTCGTACGATTTCGTGCTGCTGCAGGATGACCCGTACGATGCGGAGCGTTTCCCCGATGGGTTTGGGGCCGCCCCGTCGGTGACGGTGACCATCGCGGTGAGCAACGCGTTCGCCAAGACCCATCCCGACCTGTGCGCGTTCCTGTCCCGGTATCATCTCTCTTCTCCGTTGATCAGCGAGGCGCTGGCCTACATGAAGGATACCGGAGCGGACCATGCGTCGACGGCCAGATGGTTGCTGGGAGAGCATCCCGAACTGCTCTCGTCGTGGCTGGACGGCGATGACCTCGCCAAAGCGAAAGCCGCGTTGGAAGGGGATGCGGTGGCGGAAAAGAAAGGGTGGCTGGACTTCCCGGTGACGCTGCCGCTGAACACGGCAAAGGTGGACCAATCGGTGCGTGCCTCGGCTTCCCAGTCCTCCGCAGGAGGCGGACAGAAGTTCCTCTCCGGTTTGGTCGGCTTCTTCTCCTGGATCCTCTCCCATCTTCCCTGGTTTGTCATCATTCTTGGTGTGGGCGTGCTGGGATGGCGAAGCCAGAAGAGCGTCGTCAAAGGGGTGGTGTACGCGCTCCTTGTCTCGGTGATCGGGCTGTTGGGGTTGTGGAGTGAGATGCTCACCACATTGTCCATCGTCCTTGCCAGCGTCCTGTTGGCGTTGGTGCTGGGGCTTCCCATCGGAGTGCTGGTCTCCTTTTCCAAACGGGCCGAGCGGATCGTCCGGCCGATTCTGGACGCCATGCAGACGATGCCGGCCTTCGTCTATTTGATCCCGGCGTTGCTGTTCTTCGGTATGGGCGGCCCGGCCGCCGTGATCGCCACGGTGATCTACGCCATTGTCCCGGTGATCCGCCTGACCTGCTTCGGCATCCAGAGCGTCGATCCCGAGGTGGTGGAGGCGGCGGTCGCCTTCGGTTCCACCCGATGGCAGACGCTGTGGAAGGTGCAGATCCCTCAGGCGCTTCCCACCATCATGACCGGCGTCAACCAGACGTTGATGATGGCCATGGCGATGGTGGTCACCTGCTCGATGATCGGGGCGCGGGGTCTGGGCATGGAAGTGCTCAACGCGGTGAACCGCATTGAGATCGGACGAGGCCTGGTGGCCGGTTCCTGCGTGGTCATCATGGCCATCGTGATGGACCGCATCACCCAGGGCAGGAAAGGAGAAGGCAAATGAGCTCCATCATTGAGATCAAGAACATCACCAAACTGTACGGTGGGGAAAAGGAAAAGGCAGCCCGTTTGCTTGCCCAAGGCGCGGACAAGGAGACGGTGCGCAAGAAGACCGGCGTGACGGCGGCCTTGTGGGACGTCAACCTGTCCATCCCCCAGGGGAAGGTGTTCGTCATCATCGGGCTGTCCGGCTCGGGCAAATCGACGCTGGTGCGGATGATCAACCGGTTGATCGAACCGACCAGCGGAACCATCCTGTTCCAGGGAACGATATCGGGGAACTGGATGGCAGGGGACTGAGGGAACTCAGGCGGAGCAAGGTCTCCATGGTGTTCCAGTCGTTCGGCCTGATGGACAACCGGGATGTGCTGGGCAATGTCGCCTACGGTTTGGAAGTGAACGGGGTGGACAAGGCGGAACGGGAGAAGCGGGCGATGAAGATCCTCTCCATGGTCGGGTTGGAAGGGTGGGAACACCAGAAGTGCGCCTCCCTCTCCGGAGGAATGCGGCAACGGGTCGGCATCGCCCGGGCCCTTGCCACCGACTGTCCGGTGCTGTTGATGGACGAGCCGTTCTCCGCGCTGGATCCTCTGGTGCGCCAGGACATGCAGTTCGAGCTCCTGCGCATCCAGCACAAGCTGAAGAAGACGGTGGTGTTCATCACCCACGACATGGACGAGGCGTTCAAGCTGGGCGACCGGATCGCCATCATGAAGGATGGCCGGGTCATCCAGGTTGCCACGCCGGAAGAGATGAGCCTGCATCCCGCCGACGACTACGTGAAGGCGTTCATCAGCAACGCCGACAAGACCAAGGTGCTGGCCGTCAGTTCCATCATGATCACGCCAAGCGTGCTGGTGCGCTCTTCGGACAGCATCCGCCATTCCATCCGGGTGATGACCCAGCATGGGCTCTCCTCCGCCTACGTGGTGGACGAGGATCTCAAGCTGCAGGGGATCATCGGCATCACCGAAGCGGTGCAGGGATATCGGGAAGGAAAAGAGGTGACGGACGTGGTCCGCACCGACGTGCCGACGGTCCGCAGTGCCGATCTTGTCTCCGCCATCATGCCGCTTGCCGCGGAAAGCCCGTTTCCGTTGGCCGTGCTGGATGACGAAGGGGTGCTGGCTGGCATCGTCACCAAGGCGAGCGTGTTGTCCGCATTGATGTAACCCGTTTGATTGCGTATCATGGGATGCATGAAAACGATTGTCTGTTTTGGTGACAGCAACACGTATGGTTCCAATCCCCACGGAGGAAGATGGGGGCACGATGTCCGTTGGCCGCGGGTTCTGCAGAGCTTGCTTGGCCCTTCGTACTACGTGGTGGAGGAGGGACTCGGAGGCCGTGAGACGGTCTTCGATGATCCGTTGGAGGGGGAGCGCAACGGGTTCGTCGCGCTGCCCTTTGTGCTGAAGACCCACAAGCCGTTCGATCTCCTTGTCATCTCACTGGGAACCAACGACACCAAGTCGATCTTCCACGCTTCATCGAAGGTGATCACCAAGGGGTTGGAACGGCTGGTGGTATACGCCCAGCGGTTTGACTATGGCCCGGGAAACCCGGTACCCAGGATCCTGTTGGTTTCTCCGATTCACGTCGGGACGGACCTTTCCCGTTGTCCGTTCCCCTCGTTTGACCAGGATTCCATCACGAAGAGCAGGCAGCTTGCTCCGCTGATCAAGGAACTGGCCGACCGCACCGGTTGCGCGTTCCTGGACGCGGCGCTGGTGGCGTCCCCCAGCCAGACGGACCAGATCCACATGGACAAGGAATCCCACCTTGCCCTTGCCCATGCCATCGCGGACAAAATACAGGAGATGGAAAGATGAAGCGGCATGCCCCCGGACGGTTCGATCCAGAGGCGCAGCGCGCCGTGATTATCCAGAGCGTCTGTACCGGGGAGCAGAGCCTGTGCTTCATCGACAAAAAGGATGGGACGGAACATCAGGTGGGCTGCATCCGCAGTCCTGAGGACCTGGAGGCCTATCTGAAGGAATATCATCTGCGCCTGTCGCAGATCGAGCGGGAGGTGTAGCATGCTGAATCGGGAAATTGAGGAAGAGATTAGGACGTTCGTCCATGAGCGGAACTGGGAACAGTTCCATACGCCGAAGGATCTGGCCATTTCCATCTCGCTGGAGGCCAACGAGCTGCTGGAGAAGTTCCAGTGGTCCGGCAAAGAGACGGATGTGCCGGCCAAGCGGGACGGGATGAAGGAAGAGCTGGCCGACGTGTTCATCTACTGCTTCATGATGGCTGATGCCATCGGGGTGGACCCCCGGTCCATCATCCAGGAGAAACTGGAACAGAACCGGAAGAAGTACCCCGTCTCGCTCTCCTACGGAAACTCCCTGAAATACACCGAGCTGAAAGGCTGACTACAGGTTTGCCCCGCTTCCTGAGCTCTGGGAGAACAGCCCATGGGTGTCGATCGTCCAGGCGTCGGTGACCGTCGGGGTGATGGTCATGTCGGTGGAGGTGAAGATCGATTTCTCCCGCTTGGTCTCCCCGTTGCTTGAAACCGCGCCATCCCAGAAGAAGTTGGTCGCGTCCTTTCCGTCGTATTCAGTGATGGTGTCCGCCTGTCCTCCGGCAAACGAAAGGACACCGGTGACGGAGAAGGAACGCGCTCCGCTTCCTTTCCCGTACAGCGCGATATTGCTTGCCGCATTCCCATAACTGGTCACCTCCTTGAGGCGCACCGCCGGATTGCTGTTGCTGGTGATGCCGCTCGCCCCGTTGGCGTAGGCGATGCTGTCCGAAAGGAGGTGTGGTACGGCGATGCCGTCCCCTCCCAGCTTGAAACCGTTGCCGTCTCCGTTCCCTGATCCATCGGACAGGCTCCCGTTGCCGTAGGCGACGCACCGCTGGATGGTCACCGCGCCGATCGGGCCGGTCTCGATTTTGGCGTACAGATCCCAGCCGTCATCGATGTTGTGGTAGGCGATGCAGTCGGAGAACAGGTTCCCGTCCCCGACGGTCAGTTTGGCGGCGAAGCCGTCGGCATTGTTCTGGGCGCTGTCGCAGTTGTCGTGGCTGATGCAACCGACCACCCGGTTGCGGGCAGGCCATTTCTCGTACGGTTCGGTGCTGGAGCCGGAGATCTGGATGCCGGTGTCCCCGCATCGGTAGGCGTAGACGCCTTGGACCAGGTTGTCGTTGCCGGCGATCTGCAGTCCCTTGACGTTGTCCGGCGTGTTGGTGATGTCGATGTTTTGGATCACCCAGTAGGAGCCCCACAGTTGCATGCCACCGCCCGCCATGGAGAAATCCAGAACGCTCCGGCTTTCCGCCTTGAGGGTTTTGGGTTTTCCCGGTTTTCCGTCATTGCCACGTTGGATGAGAAGCGGTCTGGTAAGATGATACTCCGGGTCGGTCAGCACGATCGTCTGGCTGGGGGCGCAGAACGCCACGGCGCTGGAGATATCCAGCGGGTCGCTTCGGCTTCCATCTCCGAACGGAGAGCCGTTGTTGGACGCGTACAGTGTGGTTCCGGGATAGGAGAGGTAGATGACGGACAGGGAGGTGGATACGGCCTGTGAGCTTGCCACATACCGTTTGGCTTCCTTGTCGTAGCTTGCCATGGTGGAGCCGGGGTACGGCGCCCATCCCTCCTTGGGCTGGAATGTGATCTCATAATCGTTGATGCCTTTCTCCAGCGTCAGGATTTTGGTGAAGGTGGTGTCCGCCGTTACGCGTTCCTTGTCCAGCAGCACCGGGCCGTTGTGCCGTTTGACGGTCAGATATCCGTCACAGTTTGCCACATAGGCGAACGGGTAGGCCGCGTCGCTGTACGTGGTGGGGCTGTCCACCTTGGTGGTGATGGGGATCAAATCCAGTGGTTTGGGGATTCCCGGAGGATCATCCGCTTTGTTCGTCGTGGTGAACTGGACGTCGTTGACGGTGACGTTGCACCCCCGGGCGACGACGAAGCCGACGTACAGATGGTCGGGATCCAGCACGGACAGGGCGTCCGGTTCGTACAGGATGTACTCCTCGATGGTGTCTTCGCTGGCGATGGTCCGCTTGAAGATGGCGTGGTAGCCGGTGTTGTCCTTCTTCAGGGTCAGGCGGTACACGTCTCCGGTCCGTACCAGATCGCTCTGGTCGTAGCTGAACGCGTGGCTTTCCGAGGTGCCGTATTGGGCGATGGCCTGGTCTCCTCCGTTGATGATCTCATCGGTAAGACCGGTGACGAACCGGGCTCCCAGCGTATCCTTGCTGGTCTTCTTCACGCCTCCGATCGTCTCCTCGAACTTCGTCGCGATGATGGCGGCGCTGTTGGTGTAGTGGTTGACCGACGAGACGCCTTGTTCCCCCAGCCGGTCCATGGCCATCAGGCCGAATCCTTCCTGTCCGTCGGCCACCGGATTGATGTAGTCGATGTGGAACGTCGCCGTCAGGGTGAAGTTCTCCGTCTTCGGATCCAGCGTAGTGTACAGGAACGATACGCCATCGTGGAATGCGGTGAATTTTCCCCCTTTCTCGATGATGGCCCCGTCCTTGCTGAAGGTGCAGCTGGCAAGCTGGAACGACAGGTCATCCCCATCCAGAAGGGTGAAGGTGTTCAGTGTCGGTTTGGTGCTCTGTCCGAATTCAGTGAACGTCCAGATCCGCTCCGCTTCTTTCCTCGCCGTTTTGGTGATCGTCTGGCTTTCCGCCTGCCCATTCCCCCGGGTCGCCCGTACCGTGATGGCGTATTTCGTCCCGACGGAAAGACCTTTCAGCGTGACGGAGGTGTCCGTGGTGCGGCTCACCGTGGCGAACATCCCACCGCGCACCGCCGTGACGGTGTATCCGTCCGCTTCCTTGACCGGATCCCATTGGACGAGCAGCGTCCCGCCTCCCAGGTTCCGTACCGTGACGGTGGGAGCCTGGAGCACCAGGGTGAAGGGGAACGAGACGGACGGGGAGTACTGGCTCTCCTCTCCTTTGACCGCCTTGACCCGGGTGAAGTACGTTCCGCTGGCATCCAACGTGAAGTATGCTTTTTTGGCGTCTTTCCTGCTTCGGCCCACCTTCTGGGTGGAGAGGAGATTCCCTTGGGCGTCGTACAGTTCCACTTCCGCCTTGTCCGCCGTTTCCGCTGAGGTGGACAGCGTGAAGGATACCTTCACGTCATTTCCGTCGGTATCAATGCCGGTGATCGTCGGCATCCAGTCGGAAGCCCAGAGGGACGTGACGCAAAGAAGGGTGAGCAGCAGCAGGGAAAGGCGTCGCATAGGCTACTCCACGACCACGGCGTACAGGTTGATGCCGCTTCCTTTGGAGAAAAGGAGGTACGAGCCATCCTGCAGAATGGTGAAGGTTCCGATCCCGGCATGGGCGCCGTCATCCGCCGGTGCGGTGATCGTCCCCACTTCCGTTCCGTCGGCGGTGGTGACCGCCAGGATCCGGGCGTCCGTCTTGGACGAGCTGTTCAGGTAGACGGTCAGCGTCTCTCCTGCTTTGGCGGGAACGGAGACGCACCGATAGGTGGGTTTCCCCGAGCCGTTCAGTTTGATCCGCAGGTTGAACACCTCTCCGTCGGCGGCTTCCCGCACCTGGTCGATCCGTTCGATGGTGACTCCTTTGTCCGCCGTGGCGATGATGGTCACGTCGTCGAACGTCTTTGAGGATGGCAGACTTGCGGGATCCAGATCATTTGCCGAAAGATACGCTTCGCTGAACGCGGGACTGACGCACAGAACCGCGAGCAGCAGGCAGAGCACAACATGTTTCATATCCAAACTCCTTTTTTTCAGTATAGATGCGCTTTTTTCGAAAAGAAGATGGATGTTTCTGGATATTTCCGACCACGCTAGGCATCTTCGCGCCTCTGTGGTAGGCTCTGGGTGTGTACCACGGCATTTTCTTCTGCGACATTGACGGCACGTTGATCCCCCATGGGCAGGCGTACGCTTCTCCTTCGCTGGTCTCCCTGATGCGTGAGGCGCCCCGGTCGGGGTGGCTGTTCTGCATCGACAGCGGCCGGATGTACCCGTCGGTGCGTCGGGCGTTCCCTGATATGGAAGACCACATGGTCGTCACCTGCAGTACCGGAGGACGGATGTTCTGGCAGGGGAAGGAGATCGGGGATGCGAAGACGATCGACCGTGAGACGGTGGAAAAGATCGCCAAGGACACGCTGGATGAAGGGTATGCCCTGCTGGTCGCCGCCGATGAGACGTTGTACATCCTGGGCAGGGAAGGCGCGTCTCTGGACGCGTTGCTTGCCAGACAGCACGCCACCGTCCGCCTGATCCATCATCTGGATGTGGTGGAAGGGAACATCCACCAACTGACCGTGGTGTATCCGCTCTCTGATCCCCAGGCCGTCCCCTTTTTCCAACAGCGGTGGGGTGGCGTGCTGAACGTCGCGACCAGCGGTTCCGGGTTGATCGACCTTGCGCCGGCAAACAAAGGGGATGGCGTACGGCGCGTCCTGGACTATTTCGGGGTTCCGGTGCAGCACTCCTGGGCGTTCGGTGATGATGAGAACGATGTGCCGATGTTCCAGGCGGTGGCATATCCCTTCGTGATGGAAAACGCGTCGGAATCGTTGAAACGGCGGTTTCCTTTGCACTGCCGGAGCGTCGAGGAGACGGTACGGGACATCATGGGATCGCCGGCACCAGGGGTGAAGGGATAACAATCCCATTGGTTTTCTCTGAGAGAGCGTTTTGTTTTGTTCCGGAAAAACGTATACGGGTTTCAGCTATGGAAGAGGTTGGGGAACGTTGGGTAAGATCGCATCAGGACGAATTGTTCAAGACGCATCATGATGAGATTGATGCGTACAATCTGCTCACGCTCAAACGGATTGTGTTGATCTTCGCGTTCCTGATGTTCATCCTCTTCCTGGTGGTGGTGTTTGATGATGAAAAAGCAGGTGTTGGTGCCGGTGTATTCGATCTGCTTTGGATGCGCGCTGATGATGGAAGGTCTGGCATATACAGCCTTTGGGAAGTGGCATCCGCGGATTCTCCTGTACATCTGGTTTTCCATCCTGATGCTGTTCAGCATCTACCTGAGCGTCATCTACCACCCGTATCAACGGGCCACCATCATGCTTGGACTGTTCTGCATCTTCCCGCTGTGCATTGTGGACAAGCCGCTGCGCGTCAACCTGTTTCTGGGAATATTCTTTGTGCTCCACGCCATTCTGAGTTTCAGAATGAAAGCATCTTCCATCGCCTCAGATGACCTGGTCAACAGTTTGTGCTTTTATCTTACCGGGGGGATTCTTGGCAGGACTGCCATCCTGACCAGGTTGATGGCCTATGAAGGGAAGCGCCGGTTATCCGTGGAAAAGGATACCGACATCCTGACCGGGCTGTTCAACCGGAGAAAGCTCTGTGAGGTATTGGCGTCGTTCGCCGACCGCCGCGTCCCGCATCCCTCCGGCGTGATGATGCTGGATATCGATGACTTCAAGAAGTACAACGACCGGTACGGCCATGTCCGTGGGGATGCCTGCCTGCAGAAGACCGGGGAGCTGTTGAACCGTATGGGAGGGGAGCGGAACATGGTCTCCTACCGGTACGGTGGCGAGGAGTTTGTCGTTTTGGTGTACGGAAGCGGTGGACAGAAGTTGTACGGGTTGGCGGAACGGATCCGCACGGCGATCTCCCAAGTGGATATCCAGGGGGTGCATGTCACCGCCAGCATCGGCGTGGTTGCCACCTTCGCTTCCGACCGTCCCGATTTCTCCGCCGTGGTGGACGAGGCGGACAAGGCGATGTACCAGGCAAAACGCCAAGGCAAGAACCAGGTCTGTTTCGGCTGTCCGATGTCATCCAAACCCAAAAGACAGTATACGAAATGTGAGGATTCGGAAGGAAATCCTCATCAGAAAGCGTAAGAAATCGTTCAGATGGTTCTTCCGAATCTTGCGTTTTTTTGCCCTTTTTTGTGGTTTGATGGGTGGAAATATTCGCTTTTCCCAAGGTAATGCCTATACTTTCTTCAATATATGGAAAACGTGCAGGAACATTGGGTGAAAACGCATCGTGATGAACTTTTCACCGTCAATCAAGAAGAGATCCGAAAATACAACCTCCGTATGTTCAAGCGGCTCGTCCTGCTCTGCGGAGGCCTGATGGCCCTGATGTTCATCGTGGTGCCGTTCAGCGCGGCGAAGCATTCCTTGCTCAACATGTACCTTTCCTGTTTTGTCGCGGCAGTGGTGCTGGGTATCCTCGCCTACACACCCTTCGGATCCAGACATCCCCGTATCCTGTTGTACGTGGGGTTTGCTGTCTTGCTGTTGTTTGCCATCTACCTGAGCGTTGTCCACGCCCCCACCCAACGGGCCACCATCCTCTTGGGGTTGTTCTGCGTCTTTCCGCTGTGCATCGTCGACAAGCCACTGAGGACGGATCTGTTCCTTGGCGCGTTCCTCGTCCTGCACACCATCCTGGGATTCCTGCTGAAACCCAAAGTCATCGCGTTCGATGATGTGGTCAACTGTTTCTGCTTTTATCTTGCCGGCATGGTCATCGGGCGTTCCGTCATCCTGACCCGGTTGGGGTCGCTTGAGGCCCAGCGGCGTCTGGCCATCGAAAAGGATACCGACATCCTGACCGGGTTGTTCAACCGAAGAAAGCTCTGTGAGGTATTGGCGTCGTTCGCCGACCGCCGCGTCCCGCATCCCTCCGGCGTGATGATGCTGGATATCGATGACTTCAAGAAGTACAACGACCGGTACGGCCATGTCCGTGGGGATGCCTGCCTGCAGAAGACCGGGGAGCTGTTGAACCGTATGGGAGGGGAGCGGAACATGGTCTCCTACCGGTACGGTGGCGAGGAATTCGTCGTTTTGGTGTACGGAAGCGGTGGGGACGTGTTGTTTGATGATGCCCAAGCGATCAAAGAGGCCATCAGTCAGGAGAATTTCCAAGGGATTCATGTCACCGCCAGCATCGGTGTGGTTGCCACCTTCGCGTCCGACCGTCCCGATTTCTCCACCGTGGTGGACGAGGCGGACAAGGCGATGTACCAGGCCAAGCGCCAAGGCAAGAACCAGGTCTGTTTTGGCTGTCCGATCCCAGATATAGTATCCGGAATCTGATGTTCAGAGCGGAGTGAACCGCAGAGAGAGCCGGTAGACACCGGGGCGCACCAGATACGGCTCACGGGTGTCCGGCCCGCAAGTCGCCGTCCCGACGCCCCGTACCGCCGCGTCCAGATGAAGTTGCCGTCCTTCCCATGGATGAAGCTGGTCGTAATGGGTCGTCTTCCAGAGTTCGTCATCGGAGAATGGGCTGAGGTTGAATGAGAACGGGGAGGTCTGGGCGGCTATCCGGATCCCGTTTCCTTGGGTGGTGTACAGCTCCAGATGGCGGATATCACTGCGTTCCCCTTGTTCCTGTGGCAGGATATATCCGGTCTCCAGCAGGTCGGCGTTCATCGGTCCGTACTGCCCGATACGGGCGCCACGCTTGCGGTCCGGATAGGTTTCTTCCGGTCCCAAGCCGAACCAGGAGACCTGGTCCCATTCCGGTTCTATCTGGCAGATGACACCGACACGGGGCAGGTCCTCTACGACGGGCAGTACTTCGAAGGTGATGTCCACCGTGGCCTGGTGGCCATCGAACGTCCACCGTTGTTCCAGCCGTTCCACCAGCGAGCCATCGTTGGCGTACACGTTGTGAAGCGTGTAGGTTGTCCCGTCTCCCTGTTGTTTCTCCAGCAATTGGAGATGGAGGTTTTCCAACCCATGGTCAAACCAAGCGCCGAAGGCGCGGGAGGCGTGGTAGCGTTCCGCCCGCTCTGGATCATCGTGGAGAAGCACCCGGTACTTGTTCTTCAGTCCGTCGTTCTGGGTGGGGCAACGGAACAGGCTGGGGAAAAGAGGGAGGGAAAGCAGTTCGGCACCGGAAACCTTCAATGAGGCAAGCAGACCGTCTTCGGTGAAGGTGAGGTCCAGGTTTTTCTTCGGCGCAGGGAAGGCGCGATGGGGCATCGTGTTCAACGGAAATTGTTCCCATGCGGCGAGACTTCCCGCCGCATCCCAGGGCTGGTCGGTCCGGTAGGATATCTCAAAGGTGATCCACGCTTCGGTATGGCCCAAACGGTTTTGGATATCTGGCTCCGTCAACGCGGGGATGGATACCTCGGCGCGTTGTCCAGGGGCCAATACCGGTACGTCCAGCGTCCCGTGGATTGCCTGCCCTTCGTCCGGGTCGGTGACCAGACGCCAGGCAAACCGCAGGTCGGAGGTGTCAGTGAAGTCGCGGAGGTTCTCCACGACGAAGGTCCCGGCTGCGGGATGATGGGCGTGGATGGCGATCGGCTGGAACAACTTCCTGCATTCCTCCAGCACCGGTTTCACGTTGCGGTCAGGATCGACCAGACCGTTCATGCAGAAGTCCAAATCGGAGGGACGATCTCCAAAATCCCCGCCATACCGCCAGGCGGGATGGCGCAAGGTGGGACGGTCGGGTCCCCCTGCCGCAAGCGACCGGGATCGGAAGCCGATGGGCTTTTCCTGAGAGTCCACCAACAGGGCTTGGTCCACCCAGTCCCAGATCCATCCCCCCTGGATGCCCCGGGAGGAGCGGATCACATCCCAGTAGTCGGAAAGGCTGCCGTTGGAGTTGCCCATGGCGTGGCTGTACTCGCACATGATCAAGGGACGAGGATCATCGGTTGTTTCCGTCTCTCGATCCCATTGTTCCAATACTTCCAATGGGGGATACATCGGACTGATGATGTCCGTGGCGTTCCGTCCACCCCGGAATTTGTCGGGAGGAAGCTCCTGCATGCCCGCAGGAAGGTGGGTGGCTCCTTCGTAGTGGAGGGGACGGGTGGGATCGACACGCCGGATCCACGCAGCCAGGGCGTCATGGTTCGGTCCGTATCCGCTCTCGTTGCCCAGTGACCAGATGATCACCGAGGGATGGTTCTTGTCCCGCTCAACCATCCGGCTACCCCGGTCCAGGAAGGCGCCCAGCCAGCGGCTGTCATGGGCAAGGAGGTCGTAGTAGGCGTGGCACTCGATGTTCGCTTCGTCCATCACGTACAAGCCATAGCGGTCGCACAGTTCGTACCATCGTTCGTCGTTGGGGTAGTGGGATGTGCGCACCGCGTTGAAATGGTACTTCTTCATCAACAGGATGTCCTGCACCATCGAGGCGGTGGTCAGCGTTTTGGCCGTGCACCCGTCATGTTCGTGGCGGTTGACCCCTTTGATCAACACCCGTTTCCCGTTGATCAACAAGGCGCGGTTGGCGATCCTCACCGTCCGGATGCCGGTTCGCACGGCGTATGCTTCATTGTTGGCGGTGATGGTCACCGTGTACAACGCAGGATCCTCATGGTTCCACAGATGGGGGTGTCGGACAACAACCTCCACCTGGCCTTTCCACCCCCCTTCCGTCCGGTATGCTCCGCCGATACGGATGCTCCTGTGAAAACAGAGCTTGCCGTTTGGATCGTACAGATGGATATGGACGGTATGGAGGGCGATGGAAGGAACGGATGCCTTCGGACCGTCAAGATCAAAGGCCACGGCGACCTGGACGATGGCACGTTGGTGGTCGTCGGCAACCTGGGTGGTGACGGTCAGGTCGGAGAGGTGGAGGGCCGGCCTGCTGTACAGAAAGAGGCTTCGGTGCAGGCCCCCATACCACCATTGGTCCTGGTCTTCCACGAACGACGCGTCGCTGTAGCGGACCACCACCAGCACCAGGAGATTCTCGCCTTCGGCAAGCAGATCCGTCACATCGAATTCCGCCGGGAGCCTGGTGTCCTTGGAAAAACCGGCATGGGTCCCATTGACGTACACATCCAAGAAGCTTTCCGCGCTCCCCACGTGGAGAATCGTCCTCCGGCCGTTCCACGTGGAAGGGACTGAGAACGTACGGCGGTACACCCCGGTGGGGTTGTGACGCGGCGTGTACGGAGGCCGCTGGGGAAACGGCATCTGGATGTTGGTGTAGTGGGGATGATCCCATCCCTGGACCGTCCAGGTTCCCGGGACATGGATGGGATGTGCGTCCATCACGCCGTTCGTCACCGAAACAGGGACGTTTCGTGGACTATCGTACAGGTGGAAATCCCAAATTCCGTCCAGGTTTTGGTACCACGGATGGGAAGAGAGGTCGCGATGCTCGCAGCCATCCCGCGCGTCTTGAAGCGCCTGGGCTTCCGTGGGGAACGGAAGCATCCCACTTGCGATGGGAAGTCGGTTTTGGGAAAGGCGCTGGGGATCTTCCCACGGCGCCGTGTCCGTGTCATACAGCGGAAGCATGGCGGCCCCTCCAGGGAGTGATCGTCCCACGGTGTTTTTCCGTGTGACGGGGGTAGGTCGTATCATACGACGATCCGTCCAGCTTCTGGTAGTCCCGTCCTTCCTCCAGCGTACCGATGTTTTGATCCGTCACACGGAGCGTCAGCGCGTTTGGATCGAACTGGATCGCCTGTTGTTTCACGAAGGTGATGAACGAGACGAACGAACCGAACTCCGCCGCGTCTCCGCAACGGATGACGACTCCGTGGCGCAGGCCTTGGCTGATCACCTCCTTGTCGCGGTTGGCGCCGGAAGTGGTTCTTTGGTAGCCTTGGCTGAACCAGACACCCACGTAACTTTCGTCGCTCTCTAGGAACAGGTAGTTTCCGTCCTCCGCCGACGCGTCGTAATCAGGGAGCGGGGTGTAGGCATGGATGGCGTGGACCAATTCCCCCGGATCGATGTCAAACAGCATCAGCGTCAGGGAACGGTACTGGACGCACTTGGGGATGGTGCCGTTGCCCGCCCAGTAGCTGGGCCGGTTCTCTCCGCTGAACGCACGTTCTCCGGGATGGTTGACGTAGAACTGGCGGTTTTTCCGTCTGCCGAACGAGACGTCCTGGACGTGCTGTTGGTGTCCATGGGTGAACGGTTTGAAATTCTGGGCGCACCCGGTGGCGTAGGAATTGGTCTTGAACAGATAGGTGTCCACCCGTTGCTCTCCTTGTCCGGAGGTGAGTTCCAGATACTCCCCGTCCTCCAGTTGTTCGTTGGTGGTAGGGGGTACGTACGAGGAGAGGGAGAACAACGCCACGGCGCGGTTTCGCGAGGTCACGTAGCCTTCGTCATAGGCGACGTAATGGAGGAAGCAGGGTTCCACCTGGCAACGCGCTTTCAGGGTCTTTTCGTAGCATCGTCCGCAGGAGCCGATCATCACGCCGCCGAAGCTGTTGTCTTTGATCACCGAGAAGGTGTAGTCCAACGCGTCGCAGGCTTTTCGTCGAATCTCCGCGTCCGGCGCTTTCTCGAACAGGGTGAACAGGCCGATCAAATCGACCGGCAGGTAGGTGGCGCTGTTCCATTCGGCGTAGTGGTACGTTTCGAACTGCTTGAACCAGGAGAGGAGACGTTTCCGTCCCAACGCCTCCTGCTCCTTCCCCGTCCTGCCGCTTGCGGTGAACGTTCGGTCGGGGAAGAGGTGTCCGGCCAGATACTGGGCGGCGTGGAACAGGAACGCGTGGTTTTCGGAGAAATACCACATGACGTCGTTGCCCGGTTCGTCGATCCAGTAGCGGAAATCCAAAATCGTCCGGACCGCTTCCTGGTACAGCGCCTCGTCGTACATGCTCCGTTGGTCCTGGATGCTCCACAGAAGCGGGACGATGACGAAATCGGAACAGTCTTCCTTTCGCTGGATCTTGCCCAGGCTGTTGTGGATGAAACGCAGTGCATCCTCGGTCATCTTCCCTTTGCGCTGGAGGATCGCCATGGCACGGGTGATGTGCTCTTCCCCGGAGCCGCAGATGAAATCCAGGGCGAATTCCTTCCGTTTCTTCACGCCAAGCCGGGTGGGGACCTTCATCAGTTTCGCCGGGCTGAGGGAGAGGAACAGCCTGCGCTGCACCGGATGTCCTCCGAGCTGACATCCCAGGTCGACGTGGTAGGCCCCGACGGAAGAGGAGGCGCAGTCGGCCACCACCAGGGAGCCCTGGCCGGGCTGTACGGTGAAGTGGTCGGCGCCTTTCCAAGGACCGCCGTCACCGCTTGCAGCGAAGGTGAGTTCCAACGGTTCCTTCAGGATGGTGCCGTCGAAACGGAGCTCCACCTTTCCTTCTTCATAGACCTCGTGTTCGAAGGAACAGCTTCGCAGGAACCGTTCCTTTTCCAGAATCTCCTGAGGATCCAGTTCGCTCTGCAGCACTCCTTGGATCGGTGTTTCCCCGACGTAGCGGAATTCAAAGTAGAAGAACACGTCCCGTTCGGCCAGGTCATCGGCGTACACTTCGATCTGATGGACTCCCTTGGCAAGGTCCAGTTCGAGACGTGTGGTCCCGGGAATGTTCCGGGTATAGGGGGCGAAGGTGATCGTTGGTTTCCCGTCCACCCATACCTTGATGCCGCCGCAGGTGTAGATGTCGAAGGGATAGCGTCCTTCGTCCACATCAATCCAGGTGATGGCGTTGACGGACAGGATGTGGGGTGTGTGGAGAAAGCCGGAGAAGTCGATCCGGTTGTTCTCGAACGGAAAGGTGATATGCTCGTAGGATCCTTCGTACCGGGTGATGGCGGAGAGATCATGGGTGGCGAGGAACGCCGTGCGGACCGGGTAGACGATCTGCACATACGCCTCTCCCGTGTTCACCGGCGCGTCGAAGGTAGCGTACGGAGCGGAGAACGGCTCTTTTCTGCATGACGTGGTTTTCCAACGCGTGACGCTTTCGTTGGTGGCGATCTGATACCTCAATGCTTGCATGGTACAACAACCTCTCAAAGGTATCATATCGCATGTGGCGCTAAAAACCACGACATATTTGCCGTGTTGCTGACTCTTCCTTGCATTTCTTGTTTCCTCTTCGTATGATGGGGCTATGGATGGAGCATCACCAGAGTTTCGGGAAGGCGCCTGTTACGATCTGAACAAGGATTCGGACAGTCTGTTCCTTCACTTCGATTATGACGTGCGGAGCGCCCAGGTCAACATGGAGTTCCAGCACTTCCACCGGTATTACGAGATGTTCATCCTCTGTGACAAGGAGGCGGGACACTTGGTGGAAGGCCGGTACTATGCCTTGGTGGAGGGGGACATCGTCCTGCTCAAGCCGGGGTGTCTGCACAAATCAATCTATTTCGAAGGCGGTCCGGTACGGAGGTTGATCATCGCCTTCTCCCTGCCGCAGGAGCATGGGCTTGCCTACAGCATCCGGGGTGTGCTGTCCCTGTTCAACATGGAGAATCCTGTAATCAGGTCTGTCACCGGAGAAGAAGATTGAGTTGTTCCAGATGCTGGATGAGATCGCCGCGGCCAAACGGAACAAGGAGCAGTACTCCGATCTGTACATGTTCTCCCATTTCTGTGATTTCCTGTACGCGTTGAAGGCGGCGGCCGCCCACAATCTGTATGAGAACAAGGAGCTGGGGGAGATGGCACATAAGATCAACACCATCGCCAGCTACATCCACACCCACTACACCGAGCCGATCTCCCTGGAACAGCTGTCCGAGCATTTCTCCATCTCCGATTGCTACCTGTCCCGCAAGTTCAAGGAAGTGTTGGGCTTCCCATTGATCCAGTACATCCAGATGACCCGTGTGCGAGGCGCCCAGCGGCTCCTTCTGACCACCGACCAGAGCATCCAGGACGTGGCGGAGCGGTGCGGGTTCGCGTCGTTCTCCCAGTTCAACCGGGTGTTTGACAAGTACTGTGGTGTCTCTCCCCGAACGTTCCGGAAGATGGGCAGGGAGGGGAAGGCCGAGCTGCGCAGCCTGCGCTTGGAGAATGTCGCCGAGACGACCGGCTACAGCGGCTACCAACAGCAGATCCAGCAGAAAACATCGCAAGATATGCGATAAATCATCCTGTTTCCGGGGAAAACCACAATATCTTTGAGGGGTGAACCGTACTATGATGAGCTCGTCGGAGGTATGACATGCACGTGGTGAGGAACGCCGTCGGAGACGGAAAAGCGAATGACACCCAGGCGGTGCAGGATGCATTGGATCTGGGCGGCGTGGTGGTGTTGGAAAGCGGGAAGACGTACCGGTGCGGCTCGCTTCGCATCCATTCGGAAACCGAGCTGTGCATTGAGACCGGGGGCGGTGTTGCTTGCAAGCGACGACATCAGGGACTACCTGTCCCCGGGGGGCATCGACACGGATGAGAACCGGAGGGTCGGTACTCCCGTGACCCGCAAGCCCGGCTTCGTGTTCCTCCATGCCACGGGAGAACGGAACATCACGCTTTCCGGCGGCGGGGTGATCGACGGCTGTTGCGACGCGTTCGTCCATCGGACCAGTGCCGTATCATCGCGCGGGCAGTTTCTATCCCCGTCCCACCATGGTCTATCTGGAAGGCTGCGCGCACGTGTCCGTCCAAGGTCTGACGTTTCGCAGGGCACCGTTCTGGACGCTGCACATCGCAGGCTGCGACAACGTGCAGGTGGTGGGCGTGACCATCGATAACCCGCTGGACGTGGCCAACAGCGACGGCATTGATCCGGACCACAGCCAGAATGTCCGGATCGTGGGGTGCCACATCCAGTGCGCCGATGACTGCATCTGCTTGAAGAACACCATCGGCAACGACGAATACCATCCGACGCGCAACGTGATCATCGCGGACTGCACGCTGACCTCCACCAGCGCGGCGCTGAAGATCGGGACGGAAGGGGTTGCGGATTTTGAGAACCTGCTGGTCGAGAACTGCATCATCACCGGCTCCAACCGGGGCGTCTCCCTGCAGATCCGCGATGGCGGGTCGGTGCGACAACGTCCGTTTCAGCAATCTGATCATTGAAACGCGGCGCTTCAGCCAGGAGTGGTGGGGAACGGCCGAGCCAATTTCCATCACCTGTCGCGACCGTGATCCCCAGACGCGGTGCGGTACGGTCTCCCATGTGGTGTTCGAGCATATCCAGGCCACCGGGGAGAACGGCGTGCTCTGCTACGCCGACCGTCCGGGCGCCATCTCCGACATTGTCTTTCGGGACGTGCGGGTGACGCTCCGGAAGACCAGCAAGTGGGATGTGGAGGGCCATGACCTCCGGCCCGGCTATCAGGAGCCTTCGCTCCTCAGGGAAAAGGTCCACCCGTTTACGTTTGTGCGGTGCGCCGACATCACGCTGGATGGGGTGACGACACAGGGGGAAGGTTCCTGCCCGGCGTTTGCGGCGGAACCGCTCTCTGTGGAGGACAGTACGGTAAAAAATCGGTGAAAGAGAAAAAGAAATGCGATAATTTTCCTTGTTTGTCGCAAAAATATGGGAATTATTTACTACGAACCCATGATAGCGTGGAATGGTGAGGAGAAAGGAATGAAAGCCAGGGAAAAGCGGAATCCACTGGATCACAATCAAAAATGGGCCTTGTTTTTTTGTGCCCCGAACATGCTGTTTTTTCTCGTGTTTTTTGTGGTGCCAGCCTCCATCGGGCTTTGGTATTCCTTCACCAACTACAACGGTTTGAAGCGGATGGACTATGTTGGCTGGGCCAACTACGCCAATCTCCTGCATGATTCCGAGTTCTGGATGGTGTTGGGAAATACGGTGAAATATGTACTCGTCTCGGTGCCGATCGGGTACGTGGTATCGTTGTTGCTTGCCTTGTTGCTCTCCGATGAGACGATCAAGGGCAATTCGTTCACCCGGGTACTGGTCTACTGGCCGACGTTGATCTCCACCATCATGGTTGGTCTTACCTGGAAATGGATTTTCAGCGAAACGTTCGGCGTCGCCAACTATCTGTTGCAGGCCATCGGCGCCGAGCCGGTGAAGTGGTTCTCCAAGAGCGGTCCCGCGTTCTGGACGACCGTCGTGGCAAGCGTATGGTCGGGATGCGGCGTCAGCATGTTGATCTTCCTGGGGGGCATCAAGCAGATCCCCGCCGAACACTATGACGCGGCGAAGATTGATGGCGCCAATCGCGTCCAGTCGTTCTTTGCCATCACGCTTCCCGCGCTCCGGCCGGTGTCGTTCATGATCATCATGACGTCCATCATCAACGCGTTCAAGGTCTTCGCCATGATCCTGACGTTGACCAACGGCGGCCCGGGAACGGGGACGACGTACATCATCCAGTACATCTATACCACGGGATTCGACAAAATGAAGGTCGGCTATTCCAGCGCGGCTTCCATGATTATGTTCGTCCTTCTTCTGGTCATCTCTTTGATCCAGACGAGAATCAACGAACGCTATTCGGATTGAGGAGGGGATCATGACAGCGGAAAAAACCATGACCGTGGGAAGACCGTCCGTTTGGAACTCGTCCAGCCGGCGTTCCCTGTGGATCAAAAGCATCCTGTCCATTTTGTTCGCCCTGATCTGGGCGTTTCCGGTGGTATGGCTGGTGCTCAGTTCATTCAAGCCCGGTTCGGAGTTGTTCTCCTACCCGTTGACGTTCTTCCCCAAACAGGGGACGTTGGCCAATTACCGCCTGGCGTTCTCCCGGTTCAACATCCTGCGGTACACGTACAACACGGCGTACATCACGGTGTTCGCCACGGTCATCACCATTCTGATGAGCTGCATGTGCGGCTTCGCCCTGGCCAAGTACTCCTACCGGTGGACCAAGGTGTTCTTCATGTGCATGCTGGCCACGACAATGCTCCCCACGGAGATCATCATGAGCCCGAGCTTCACCGTCATCTACAAGCTGGGGTTGTACAACAGCCTGTGGGGATGCATCATCCCCACCGTCGGTACGCTGACCGGGGTGTTCCTGATGCGCCAGTTCTTCATTTCCGTTCCCAATGAACTGTTGGAGGCGGCCCGGATCGACGGGGCGAACGAAGGGACCATTTTCTTCCGTATCATGATGCCGCTGTGCAAACCGCAGATCGCCATTCTGGCCATCTTCTCGTTCCGCTGGCGGTGGAACGACTACATCTGGCCGCTGTTGACATTGCATGCCAAGGAAAAATATACGTTGCAGCTGGCGCTTCGGACGCTCAGCGGCGCAGAGTCGGTGGACTGGGCCACGTTGCTGGCCTCGTCCGTCCTGACGATGATCCCTGTGGTGATCGTGTTCATCATCTTCAACAAGCAGATCATGAGCACCAACGTCGCCAGCGGGGTGAAGGGATAACGCACATACCTGTATGGAATACAGAAGGAGAAAAATATGAAACGAATTGGTTTGACATTGCTGTGCCTGGTGCTGGCTCTGTCGTTGTTCGCCGGTGGTGCTTCCGAGAAAGAGAAATCCGGTGTGGTGAAATTGGAGATTCTGCTTTCCGATGATACGCTGGAGGGCGGCGCGATGGCCAAGGCTGTCGATCGTTTCAACCAGGAATACGCCGACAAAGGCATCCAGGCGGAGATCAACGAAGTCGCGTACGCCGACATCAAATCGCAGATCCAGAACCGTGCGACGGCAAATGATCTGCCGGCGTTGATCAAGACGACTCATTTCGAGCAGTACACCGATTACATCTATCCGCTGGATGGCGTCTGCGATTACACCCCGGACGATTTCGCCGTCAATGGTGTGCGGGGCGGACAGTTTCTCGGTACGCCGGTCAACACGACGGCCGTCGGTATGGTGATCAACAAGACGGCGTTCGACAAGGCCGGGGTTTCCTATCCGGTCAACGAGGAAGACCGCTGGACGTGGGATGAGTTCCTCGCTGCGGTGAAGAAAGTGGTGGCCAATTCGGACTGCGACTACGGTCTGGTCGTCGATCACTCCCAGCAGCGGATCAAGACGATTTTGTACCAGTTCGGTTCCAGCTTCGCCGATGCATCGGGCAAGAAGATCATCTTCGACAGCCCGGAGACCCGCAAGGCGCTCCAGTTCATCGTCGACTTGTACAAGGATGGCGTCTCTCCGGTTTCCGTCGGTCTGGGAACGGACAACGCCCAGTCGGTGTTCAAGACCGGCAAGGCTGCGGCGCACCTGGCGGGCAACTGGGTGATCACCGACTACACGGCCAACATCAAGGATTTCGAATGGACCCCGGTGTTGATGCCGTATGAGAAGGAGAAGGCCACCAGCTTGGGCGGCAACTGGCTGTACGCGTTCAAGGGAACCGGAGTGGAGAAGGAAGCGGTGGAGTTCATCAACTGGTTCTACAAACCGGAGAACTACGCCCAGTACTGCGCCGACGGCAGCTACCTGCCTGGCCGGAAGAACATCGACATCACGTACAACGTTCCGGGCCTGGAGATCTTCAACAAGGAGATCAACGCCTCCAGCGACCTGCCGTCCTACGACAAGAACGTGGAGATCGCCCATCCGGGTTCGTCCTACGGCAACATTATCCGCGATTCGCTGGATCGTGTGATCGCAGGGGAAATCACCATCGACCAGATGATCGACGCTGTGCAGAAGCAGATCAAGGATGCCTATCCTGACATGTCGCTGTAACCGTATCGAAGAGACTGCGGCCGCGTTTGCGGCCGCTTTTTGAGATGCAGGAGGATGCGGTATATGGTGGGTGAGGAGACTCGGATTCGGCAGGCCCTTGACGTATTGGTCCATGGGTTCCATGCCGTGTTGTATGAGGAAGACGAGCAGTTCATCGCCAACATGCGGGGCAAGAACCTCGCAGGGGACGATGTACGGCGTTATCAGTTCTGGGAATGGCCGCAAGGGGTCGGTCTGTTCGGGTTGTACAACCTGTACGAGCAGACGGATGATCCCGCGTATCTTGCCGAATTGGAAGGATACTATGCGACCTGCATGCGGATCGGACTCCCGGCGAAGAACATCAACACCTGCGCTCCGATGCTGACCTTGGCGTTCCTGGCGAAGAAGACGGGAAAGCCCGCCTATCGCGCCCTGTGCGACGAGTGGGCTACCTGGTTGTGCGAGAAGATGCCTCGGACGGAAGAAGGGGGATTCCAGCACATGACCAGTGATTCCCGCAACGACGGGGAGCTGTGGGATGACACGCTGTTCATGGCGGTGTTGTTCTTGGGTGTTTGGGGGAGAATCAGTGGAAACGATCGGTATTCCCAGCTGGCCCAGTACCAGATGCTGGTCCACCAGAAGTATTTGATGGACAAACAGACCGGCTTGTGGTACCACGGCTGGTCGTTTTCCGAACATTCCAACTTCGCCGGTGCGTTTTGGGGCCGGGGAAACTGCTGGATTACGGCGTGCATTCCGCTATTCTTGGCTTATGCGGAGTGTCCGCCTGCGCTCTGCCGCTATCTGACTGGATTGTTGCAGCGTCAGGTTGATGCGCTGGTCCGCTTGCAGGATTCCACGGGTTTGTGGCATACCTTGCTGGATGATCCCACGTCATATCTGGAGGTGAGCGCCACTTGTGGGTTTGGTTTCGGCATGCTGGCCGGGATTCATCAAGGGTTGCTCTCAAGTTCCTGCCGGGAGGCTGCCATGGCGGCGTTGGAGCCGGTACTGGCCAATATTTCTCCGGATGGCGTGGTGGGCAACGTCTCCTATGGTACGCCGATGGGGCGGACCAGCAAGGATTTTTACAAGCATATTCCGCTTCAAAGCATGCCGTACGGGTCGGCGCTTGCCATCCTGTTCCTCTCTGAAGCGTTGAAGGAGTTTGGATGTTCACGATAAGCGGTGATGACCTGTCAGTGATGGTATTGGATCCGGTCGCCGACCGTGACCGGTTGGGAACGCGGTTCACCGCCGCGGGCCAGATGTTCCGGATCACCGATGGGAACGGGATGGATTTGATGAGCGGTCCGACGTTCCCTGATACGTTCAATACGTACGACGCCCAAGGAATTCCCGATTCCTTCAACCATCTTCCCTTGTACGATTCCACGTCACGGGGAGGGGATGTCGGCCGCCTTGCACTGGTGCTGGGTATCGGGGTGGTGGATGGAGAGGCAAACCGTATCATCCGTCCGTCCGTATGGGACATCCGGCGGGAGGCTTCTTCCGCCACGTTCACCGCGCGGGAGCAGTTTGGCCCGTACGATGTCACGTTGGTACGGAACGTTACGATTGCAGGCCGGGTGATCACCTCGCGCACCGAGGTGCACAACGACAGCAACAGGTTTCTCCCGCTTTCCTGGTATCCCCATCCGTTCTTTCCGTTCCATGTCACACGGGATGTGTGCTGGTTCCACACCGCGCCCCAGATGCCGGAGAATTCCGGATACACCTTCTCCGATGGCGTGCTGGAACGTGCGATGGAACCGGATGCCAAAGGCTTTTTCCAACCGTTGACGTACAACAAACCTCAGTCATTGTCCGTCCACATCCTGCATGATCGTGTCGGGGAAGTGGTGATGAAAACGGATTACCCCGTGTGGCATTTCCCCATCTGGGGGAACAACCGCACGTTCTCCGTGGAGCCGTATCTGGAACGGACCGTCTTCCCCGGAGAGCAGTTTGCATGGAATCTGACCTACCGGATGGGATGATATGAAGCACAAGTTCCTGTTCATCTGCACCGCCTCTTTGATGGTGCTGCTCGGAACCAGTGATGCGATGCGGGGAATCTTTACGCCGCTGTTTCGGGAAGGATATGGCTTTTCCGTTGAGCAATTGGGCGTCATCGTCTCGTTGAGTTACGTGGGCAACCTGCTTTGCCTGTTGGCCGGCGGGGTCGTCCTGGATGCCATGGGGAGACGACGTGCGCTGGTGGTGTTTATTCTGCTTCTTGCCGCCAGCGAGTTGTTGCTGCTTCAGGGAAGCAGATTCTCCTTTCTTGCCGTCGGGTTTTTCCTGACGTTGGGGCTTTCCACGCTGCTCAATGCGACGGTCAATCTGATCTCCTCGGAGTTTTCAGAGAAGAAAAAGCTCGCCGTGGTCAACAGCCTGTTCTTCATCCAGGGTGTCGGGACGTCCGGCTCCCAGCTGGTGTTTTCCCATTACGCGTCCAGCCAGGCGGTGTTCTCAGGTCTGGTCGGTGTGCTGGCGGTGACGTTGGCCCTCCTTTCCCTACCGTTCTTCCTTACCCGCTCGTTCGCCCCCAAAGTGCGGGAGACAACGACGACGAAGGGATCCGGGAAGACGGATATGGGCGCGGTGGCGCTCCTTACCGGAGCCCTGGCATTCTATCTGATCGCCGAACATGGTGTCACAAACTATTTGATTTTATACGGTTCCGAGCATTTGAAGCAGAGCGCCGCGACGGCGGGAACGGCGTTGGCCCTGTTCTCCGCGGGGATTATGGTGGGGCGTCTCATCTTGGCCCCGATGGTGGACAGCGTAGGTCCGATCCGGATCATCACCCTGTCCTTGGCGCTGGGATCCGGGGCGTATATCGCGGCGTTCGCCACCAACCATCTGAACATCCTGTTCTTCGCCGGCTTGTTCGTCGCCGTCGTCTATCCGTCTATCGTCGCCGTGGTGTCGGGCTACGCGCCGCCGGCGCTTCGCTCCCGGGTGACTACCGGAGTCATCAGCATCGCCAGCCTGGCCGACGTGCTGTTCAACTTGGGATTCGGCAGGATTGTCGGCAGTCTGGGCTATGGCGTCGCCATGGCGTTGCTCTGTGTCAGCCTGGTCATCGCCCTGCTGTGCATGGGAATCCTGTGGATGCGGACCGCGAAAACCCGGCAAGCATACCATTCCAGAGAGAAGTCAGCGGCTGTTGGGCCTGGTGCAGATGGGGGAGCGGGGAAGCGAACCGAGGACTAGGGATGCACCGACAGAGCAATTTTCTTATGGGTGGGTGCAAGCGGAATTTTCGGGGCTTTGCCGTACAACGTGGTTGCAGGCGCCCTGTATGCTCTTCCAGAAGAAGGATGGGATGGAGTGGCGGATATCATCCCTCCTCACCCCACACCAAACGGTAGTGATCCAAAAAAAAGCAACCCGGATCCGGGTTGCTTAGAGGTGCCGATTGGACTCGAACCAACGCATGACGGTTTTGCAGACCGTTTCCTTACCACTTGGATACGGCACCGACTGAGCCGCCTTCAGTGACAGCAAGATTGACGATACCAGATTCTCTCAGGATAATCAAGGGAGGAGAAACAGGAAATGAAGAAGGCAATCGCTCTGATCATGGTGCTCGTCGCGCTCTGCCCGCTGTTCGCACAAAAGCCCGGGGTTTGGAGCAACTTGTCGCTGGCGGGGCGGTATGGGACGGCAGGCAGTGGAGAATCCGCAGGAGGATTGGGGATGGATTTCGCCCAGTTCGCATATCTAAACCAAAGCACCTTCGGCATCAGCAGCCATGCTTCCGTCCTGTGGGATTTGGGACCGACTCAGACCGCCCAGGTCCGGTTGACCATCGGGCCGGTGGGAACCAGCGTCATCGCCGGAGGAGTGAACCTGTTCTATGGCGTGGGCCTGGCGTCAACGGCTGGCAGTGTTTCCGCATTGGGGGCCATGGGGGAGCTGGGGCTTCGTTTCCGCCTGGCCTCCGATCCTACCGGGGATTTCGCCCTGGTCACCGGAGTGACGGGAACATGGTACTTCTTGTCCACAGACAGAAGTGACGTCCCGTTCCGTGGGGACGTCACCGCCTATGTGGGATGTTCGCTGGGCTTTGACCTGTTGCCTCGGTCCCGGACGCTTCCCGTCTATTACGTCTGATCCAAGCCGACGGACGATTTCAGCTGTTCCTTGGCGTTGGTCACCGCCTGTCCGTACTGCGCGTCCAGCTGTTTCAACGCTTTGTCCAGCATCTTGATGAAATCGGGATCCTGTTCCGGTTTCAGGACGACGTCATCGCCGTACTGCGCCCGGAGCGCCGCCTGTTTCTGTTCCAGCCGTGGCTGGTACTGCCGTTTGGCCTGTTCGGTCATCTGCTGGATCTGGGAAAGATATTGGTCGAAGAACTGTTCCAGTTGCCCCACCAGTCCGATCAAATTGCGGTTGCCGGTCAGGGATGTGAGCTCAGCCACCCGTTTGAACCGTGGCTTGTAGCCGTCGTTCAGCGGAAGGCTGATGTTGTCCACGATGGTGGCCACCACCCCTTTGAGGATCAGATCCTTGTCGTGGCCTTTGTATGCCGCGATTGTTTTCTTGACGGAATCCACCGTCTGTTCTTCATCCTGCAGGAACGCCGCGGCGATCTTCCTTCCTTCCTGGATTTTCTCCGCTGTGGCGATCTTCTCGGGATCGACCTTGATATCCTGCGTTTTTTCCAGCGCGATTTCCCACGCCGACTTAATGACAGACATGCCTGCCTCCTCTCCACCAAGATAGCCAACTTCATCTTCTTGGACAAGCATCGGTTTTCTGGTACAGTACGGGCATGGACTTCGAGCAGTCTATCATGTACGGGTTCGACCTGTTCGGCACGATGATCTTCGCAATCACCGGTGCCGTGAAAGGAGTCCGATGCAAACTGGACATCCTGGGGGTCGTGGTGTTCGCCTGCACCGTGGGGTGCGGAGGCGGCATGCTTCGTGACGTGCTTCTGGGGGCCACCCCGGTCGCCGCGTTCTCCAACAGCGCCTACATCATCATCTGCGTGGCCACCGGACTGGTGATGTTCTTTCTCGCCCCGAAGGTGGTTGGTCGCTGGAGGATCATCCTGTTCAGCGACGCCATCGGGCTGGGGGTGTTCACCGCCCTTGGCATGGCCAAAGGCGCCCTGTACGGCATCGGGCCGGTGGGACAGATTCTCTGCGGCATGTTCTCTGCCGTCGGCGGCGGGGTGATCCGGGACGTGATGTCCAAGTCGGTGCCCATCGTGCTGACCAGTGATTTCTATGCCACGGCCAGCCTGATCGGAGGGGTGGTGTACTTGGTGCTGGAACATTTCGGCATGCCGATGTTCCCCACGTTTGTGATCACCAGCTTCGTGGTGACGATCCTCAGGGTCATCGCCATCCGGTATCAGTTCCACCTTCCTGTGGCGGACACGGCACTGCCGGTTGAGGACCACCTGGAGTTCCATGACAAGAAGGAAAAGGAGCATCACAAATGATACAGACGGAAGCGGTGTATTACCAGGAACCTTATCGGAAGGAACTGGATGCCAAGGTGCTTGCCATTGACGGCAACATTGTCATCCTGGACCGGACGATCTGCTATCCGGAAGGAGGAGGGCAGCCGGGGGACCGTGGGAATGATCGGATCGTCCCGTCTTGTCGATACCCAGAAGACGGACGAGCATGAGATCCGCCACATGGTGGACAAGCCGACCTTCTCCGTCGGGGACGTGGTGCACATCAGCCTGGATTGGCCGCACCGCTACTTCTACATGCAGGAGCATGCCGCCCAGCATACCATCAGCGGAACGCTGTTCACCCGTTTCTCCATCGGGACGGTGGCCGTCCACGAAGGTGAGGATATCCTGACGATCGAGACGAACCAGAATGAGATTTCGCAGGAAACCTGCTACGCGTTGGAGGATGCCGTCAACCAGGTGATCCGTGAGGGGCATGCCATCCGATACGAGCAGATGTCCCATGAAGACGCGGAAAAGTTAGGGATGCGGCGGTCCATCAAGGTGTCCGGCCCGGTGCGGATCGTCGTCATCGACGGCGTGGACATGATCGCCTGCGGAGGTCTCCATGTGGCCAATACCCGGGAGATCGGGCTGGTGCAGTATGTGGGTCAGGAAATGATCCGCTCCCATGTCCGGCTGGTCTTCCGTGTGGCGGAAAACGCACTGAGGGAGATCCGGCACAACCGGAATCTGGTGGAGAAGCTCTGCGCCCTGCACAGCGCCACCCCGGTCGATCTTCTGGAAGTGGAACAACGGCAACTGGATGCCTATCACACCCTGAAGGCGGAGGATGCCCATCTGAAGCTGGATATCTGCCGGTCTCATCTTTCCACGCTCCATGGCATCGCGACCTGGGACATCACCGGTGAGGTGTTTGATCTGAAAGACCTGGCCCAGTGTCTGGATCCCCAGACGGACCTGGCCCTGTGCGCCGTGCGCAAGGAAGGGGAGAAGCTGTACTGGTTGATGGCCTTCTGCGGTTCCTATCGCGGTTTCGCGTTTAACGCCCACCGGACGGATCTTCTCGGTCCGATCCACGGCAAAGGCGGCGGCCGAGACCCGCTGTACCAAGGCATGGGGGAAGGGGCGCCGGAAGCGTTGTTTCAGGCCTTCTCCCGCGTCTTGGAGTAGATGATCAGATCGTCGTCATCGTCCTCCATGCCGTAGTTCGCTCGGAAGTAGTGGCGTACCTTGTACGTCTGGAAGAACCCCATTCCCAGGTAAAACCGCTGGTTGTCGTCGTTTTCCGCCGAGCCTGCCATCAACGTGGCCAGGTCGGGGTAGTGGGAGTAGACAAACGAGACCAACGCCGTACCATACCCTTTTCTTCGCGCGTCCTTCCGTACGGCGATGTTCTTGATCTCATACAACCCGTCCCCTTCTTTGGTCACCAGGCAGACGCCGATGGGATTGGGGTCAGAGAGGACGAACAGCTCTCCTCGGTCCAGATAGTCGGCAAGAATCTCGTCGTCTTCCTCGCAGAGGTGAAGCAGATCAAGGTACTTCCGTTTGTCCGTTTCCTGGGTGATCGTCATGCCTGCATCTCCTTCTGGGCTTCGGCGATGACCATGTCGGTCCGTGCCGGAGCATCCCCGATGTAGTCGCTGGCGTCCAGGAACGAGGCGATCTCCTCTTTGGACAGGTAGCGGAGCATCGTGGCGTTGGATGAAAGCTCGTCTTTCAGCGGGTTTGGCTTGCCGTTCTGGACGGCATCCCACGCCTTCAGCGACGCCTCACGAATCTCCTCGTGCATCTTCTGCCGGTCGGCGCCTTTGCGCCCCAACTCCATCAGAAGGCGTTCGCTGGATGCGAACAGCCCGTAGGTGTCAAGGTTCCGTTTCACTGCCCCTTGGTGGATCACCATGCCGGTGACCACTTTGGTCGCCGTGAGGAGAATCTCGTCGGTGGTCAAAAACAGCGAGGGGAGGATCAAGCGGCGGTTTGCCGAGTCATCCAGCGTCCGTTCCAACAGCATGTACGACGTGTTCTGCCACAGCGGAGCGGTCAGGGAGGATGCGTACCGCGCCAGGCTGTCGATCTTCTCGCTGTTGATGGGATTGCGTTTGAACGGCATGGCGGACGAGCCGACCTGCTTGGAGCCGAACGGCTCGCTCCATTCCCCGATGGGGGGGCTCATCAGAATCCGGAAGTCAATGGCGAACTGGGCCAGCGTCGCGTCCAGGTTGGAGATCGCCTGGGCGATCCTCAGATCCTGCTTTCGGCTGTACACCTGGGTGGCGGCGGTGAAACTGGAGAGTCCCAACGTGTCCATCACCTTCCGTTCCAGATCAAACGTGGTCATCCCGGTGCCCTTGAGCAGTTCCCCATAGCTCGCCGATGTGCCGACGGCTCCTTTCATCCCTTTGCCACGGATTGTCTTACGGACCTGTTTCAGTTCCCTGAGATCCTCGGTCAGATCCTGTGCCGTCTGGGCGAACCGGTAGCCGATGGTGGTCGGTTCGGCCGGTTGGATGTGGGTGAACGCCATGCAGGGGGTATCGCGGTAGATTCGCATCTTCTCGACGAAAGCGGACAGCAGCTTCTTCACTTTGGCGATGATCTCGTCCATTGCCTCGGAGAGGCGGAGCGCCTCGGCGTTGTCCTCGATGTCCATGCTGGTCGCCCCGAGGTGGATGATGGCTCCCGCGGTGGGGCACTGTTCGGCGTAGGTCCGGATCTCCGCCATCAGATCGTGGTGGATCTCCGCCTCGATCTGGGAAGACCTGTCGATGTCGATGTCCTGTTGGTGGGCTTTCAGCTCGGCGACCTGTTCGTCGGTGACGAGCCCTGCGTCATGCTCTGCTTCCGCCAAGGCCACCCAGACCTTTCGGAGCAGAATCCGTTTGTGCTGTTCGGAAAAAAGTGAGCGCATCGCCGCGCTCCCGTATCTCCACGTCAAAGGGGAGATGTACGTGTCATGGGTGAAGGTTGCCATTGGATACCTCGCACCCACAACTCTAGCAGGCGATGCGCCTTTTTGCAACGAGGCTGGGGTTACTCCACGTACCGGATGGATTCCCAGGCGGTGTTGTAGGCGTCCAGATACTGGCCCAGGTCGTCCTTCAGCTCACAGTTGCGCAGGTCATCCACCGTGTAGAACGGCGTGGTGGTCCGGTAGGTGTCAGCTTCCGGGTTCACCGAGGCGGGGAAGTGGAAGCGATCCAGGAACTGTGCGTAGTTCTTCGGGTCGTGGATGTAGTTGATGAACGCCATGGCCAGGTCGTAGTGCTTGGCGCCTTTGGGGATGCACAGCGAATCGATGTACATCGGGCCGCCTTTCTCCGGAATGAAGAAATCGACGTCGCCCCATTTCTCTTCGGGAAGCTCCTCGAAGATGCCTTCGGCATAGCCCTGCACCACGTAGTACTCACCCTGGGCGAAGCTCTTGGCGAATCCTTCGGCGTCAAACTTCACCAGGTTCGGTTTCCATTGGTATTTGACCAGTTGGCGTGCCTTCTCCAGCTCGTCCATGTTGGTGGTGTTGACCGAGTAGCCCAGGTAGGAGAGGGCGTCTCCCAGCACTTCCCGCATGTCGTCCAGCATGCACATCCGTCCGGCAAGGCGGGTGTCTGCGAAGATCGACCAGTCACGGGTGTAATCGGAGACCATCTTCTTGTTGACGGCCACTCCCGCCGCTCCCATGTAGTACGGGACGCTGTACTCCATCTTCGGGTCATACAGCGCTTTCTCCAGAACCAGGTCGGAGATGTACTTTGAGTTGGGGAACTTGGCGGGATCGATCTTCTCCAGCATGTCCTGCGCCTTCATGATGGAGACGTAGTCGCCGGAGGGGACGATGATGTCGTATCCGGCGCCGTTGCCGGCGGCCTTCAGCTTGGCGTACATCTCCTCGTTGCTGGCGAAGTAGTCCAGCACCACCTCACAGTCATACTCCTTGGAGAAGGACTCGATGATGGAATCCGGCGTGTAGTATGACCAGTTGTAGATGTACAGTTTTCTTTCCGAGGAACTTTTGCTTGATGTGGATCCGGAATCGGAAGATCCCGAATTTTTGCTGCAACCGAAGAACAGCACGGGAAGCAGCGACAGAACCAACAAGAACAGTTTTGCAGATTTTTTGTTCATCTCAAAACGCTCCGAAAAAAGGTGTCACGCCGCATCAGAATTGGTAACACCAGTGACCGTGCGGTGTCTTGCAAAAAAGCTAGCCAATTCTTTCCTTAATTCCGGAAAACAGTCAAGGAGCGTGATGGGGGGGAATCAGGGAAAATCCTGCAATTTTTTTGTGATTTCTGTAACGATGGGAAAAAAAAGACCGCCCAGGAGCAATCCCGGGCGGCTGTAAGGACTACCGAATGATGATCTGGTCGCGTTCCGGACCAACGGAGATGTAGGTGATCGGGCACCCGCAGAGCTCCTCCAGACGAGTGACGAACGCCTGCGCTTTGGAGGGGAGATCGTTCCACGTTCTGGCCGCGGTGGTGTCACACATCCATCCGTCGTACTCCTCGTAGATCGGTTTCGCCTTCTCCTGTCCCTTGGTGTCCGGCAGGTAATTGGTTTTCTTTCCATCCCCCATGTCGTAGGCGACGCACACCTTGATCTTGGGGAACGTATCCAGTACGTCCAGCTTGGTCAGGGCGATGTCGGTGAAGCCGTTGACCCAGCATCCGAACTCCACGGCGACGGCGTCAAACCAACCGGTTCTCCGTGGTCTGCCGGTGGTTGCGCCGAACTCCCCTCCGATCTTCCTGAGTTTTTCACCGTCTTCGTCAAACAGCTCGGTGGGGTACGGGCCTCCACCGACGCAGGTGGAGTAGGCCTTGGCCACGCCGATCACCTTGTCGATCTTCCGGGGTGCGATGCCCGCACCGGTGCAGGCGCCGCCTGCGGTGGGGTTGCTGCTGGTGGTGTACGGATAGATGCCCCAGTCCAGATCCCGCATGATGCCAAGCTGTCCTTCCAGCAAAATGTTCTTGCCGGTCTTGTAGGCGTCACGGACGATGGGCAGCGTGTCGACGATTCTTTTTCCGAACTTCTCCCGCCAAGAGGCGCAGAGGGCAAGCAGGTCCTCTTCCTTGTACTCGGGCAGTCCGTAGTAGGCAAGCTCACGGTTCTTCAGGGGAAGTACCATCTCCAGACGGAGCTTCAGGTAGTCGGGATCCAACAGATCCCCGGCGCGCAGTCCGCTCCGGGCCGACTTGTCGGCGTAGCAGGGGCCGATGCCCCGTTTGGTCGTCCCGATCTTCTGGGCGTTGGAGCGTTTGTTTTCCTCAGCGCCATCCAGGGCGCAGTGGTACGGCATGATCAGATGGGCGCGGGTGTCGATGAACAGGTTGCTGGTGTCGACGTGCTTCTCTTCCAGATGCTTGAGCTCTTCTTCCATGGTGGTGAAGTTCACCACCGCTCCCGCGTCCACGATGTTGATGGTGTGGGGATTGAAGATGCCGCTGGGGATGATGTGCAGGGCGAATTTTCCCTTTTCGTTGACCACGGTATGTCCTGCGTTGTCGCCGCCTTGGTAACGGATGGCCACGTCAGCCTTCTGGGCGATGTAGTCGACGATGCGTCCTTTCCCCTCGTCGCCGGATTGGGCTCCGATTACGGATATGACACTCATTACTTTCCCTCCTCGCGCTGTTTGCGTTCCATTTCATTGTGCTCGTCGATGTCGATGGCATCCCACGGGTATTTGATCCATTCATCGGGGATTTCCTCTCCGACGTAGTATCGTTTGATCTCGCTGGGCATCTCGACGTCTTTCTTCTTCAGTTTATTGTGCAGCACCAGCACGGCGATTTCCTTCGGCTTGTACTTCAACAGTTCCCCAACGCAGTAGGCCAGCGTGGTGCGGGTGTCGTCCACCTCGTCGATCAACAGGATGTTCTTGCCGGTCAGCTGGTTGGCCACCTCGTCGATCCACTGGATCTTCGTCGGATGGTCCCGATGGGTGTGGTCCACTCCGTAGTAGGAGATTCCCACCGCGTAGATCGGGCGGTTGATGAACGTCTTCAGGATACGGGCGGGAATGAACCCGCCGCTTCCGATGGCGACGATCAGGTCGGGATTGTAGCCGGTGGCCATCAGCCGCTCGGCAAGCGATTTGACCAGTTTGTGCACTTTCGTGTAGGAAACGTAATACTTCTGTTCGTCCATTCCAAACCTCACTTCTGCGGATACATCTCTGCAATGTACGGAAGCGTGCGATGCTTTTCGTTGTAGTCCAGACCGTAACCGACCACCCAGACGTCGGGGATGGTGAAGCCACAGTAGTCGATCTCCACCGGCACGACGTGGCGGTCCGGCTTGTCCAGCAATACGGCGGTCTTCACCGACAGGGGTTTGCGCTCCTTGAACATGCGGATCAGGTAGTCCAGCGTGTAGCCGGAATCCAGAATGTCCTCGACGATCAGGACGTTCTTTCCTTCCATGTTCTGACGGGTGTCCATCAACAGGCGGACGTTGCCGGAGGTTTTCTCCCCTTGATAGGAAGAAAGCGCGATGAAATCGACGATGTGCTCCTTGGTAAGGTTTCTGGTCAGGTCGGCGGTGAAGATGAACGCGCCCTTCAGAACGCCGACGATCAAAAGCTCTCCTTTGTCCTGGTAGTCGTTGTCGATCTGGCGGGCCAATTCGGTGACCCTGCGTCCGATGGTGTTGGCGTCGATGAGAACGCTCTTCAGATCCTCAGACAACGCAGGGATTGCTAGAGACTGTGGCATGATGGCTCCTCTCTGAAATCGGTTGTACGGATATGTATGGAATATCCGAAAAGAGGGGCTGTGTCAATGAAAGAGGCGCAAGGGGCTTCGCGCCTGATGGACAAACCGGGGGCTTTGGTGAAGAATGGTGCCATGGCTTTTTTGGTCTTCCGGCAACTGGTCGAGATGCTCCTTCTCATCGGTCTGAGTTTCGGCGTTTCCCGCCTGATGCACTACGGGGACAAGGAAGCGCAGTATCTATCCTTCCTGCTCCTGTACGTCATCGCCCCGGCGATCGTCATCGATCCCTACAACATCCCGTTTGAGCCCGAGCGGTTCCACAACACGTTGGTCATGCTGCTCTTTTCGCTGAGCGGTATGCTTCTGCTCATCGCCCTTTCCCAGTTCGTACCCCGCAAGCATGCCGACGCGTCGCTTGCGGCCATCGACCGGATGGGGACGGTGTACTCCAACTGCGGATACATCGGAATTCCCATCGTCCAGGCTGCGATGGGTCCGGAGGCGACGTTCTACATCGTTCCGTACCTGTTGATGTTCAACACGATCTTCTGGATCCATGGACAGTACGTGATGACCGGGCACCTCAGCGTCAAGGCGGTGGTCACCAAACCGATGATCATCGGTTCGTTGTTCGCCTTCCTGCTGTTCGTCAGCCCCTGGACACTGCCTCCGATCATCGGGGAGACAATCTCTTCGCTCAGTTCGCTGAACATGCCGCTTTCCATGTTCCTGTTGGGAATCCTGTTCGCCAATTTCAAACGGGCAAAGAACGGAGAGGGCTTCCCCGCCCGTCGGATGGTGATGGTCTTCATCCTCCGTCTGGTGGTCAGTCCGTTGTTGATCATCCTCTGCTTCCTTCCGCTTCGCGGTGTTTTGGACGCCCAGCCAATCCTGAAGACGCTGGCGTTGATCATCGTCATCGTGTCCGCCTGCCCCTGCGGGGTGAATATCAGCACGGCGGCGGTGCTGTTCCATAAGAATTCCTCCTATGCGGGTCTGCTTGTCATGGGGACGACCATCCTGTCGGTGGTCACCATTCCGGTGTTCACCAAGCTGGCGGAACGAGTATTGTAGACAACAAACCTGTTGGTAAAAGGACAATATCTTTCTTGCGGATTCACCCAACCCATAGTACAGTTACCTGGGGGCCATGTGGTTCCAAGGAGGTTTTTTGCTATGAAAAAGGTGTGTTCCATTGTGGCGATGCTGGGATTGGGGGTTTCCCTGCTGTTCGCCGGAGGAGCTTCGGAGACCGCAGCAACGGCTACGGGAATCGTGCCGGACAAAACGGTGACGGGCAACATCATGATCTATACCTCGATCTACGAGGATATCGTCACCATGATGGATAACGCGTTGGCTGAGAAGTTCCCCAACTGTAACATCGAATTCTTCCAGGGAGGAACCGGAAAAATCCAGACCAAGGTTGCCGGTGAAATGGCGACGGGGAAACTGGGATGTGACATGATGCTGGTCGCCGAACCTGCCTACTCATTGGAGCTGAATGAGGATGGATACCTGCACAAGTATCTTTCCCCGAACCGCGCCAATCTCCGGTTCGACTACGACAAGGAAGGGGCATGGTACCCGGTGCGTGTCTGCAACATGGTGCTTGCATACAATCCTGAGATGTACAAGCCATCGGATCTTGCCACCTCGTACAAGGATTTCGCCACCAATCCCGCATTGAAGGGATACATCTCCATGGGCAACCCGCTGACCAGCGGGACGACGATGGCTGCCGCCGCGGCGCTGTCGGAGAAATACGGGTATGTGTACTTCGACCAACTGGGAAAACAACAGATCATGATCGAAAGCGGTTCCACCGCGTTGGCCAAGCTGGAGACCGGCGAATGCAAGGAGCTGATGATCCTGGAAGAGTCCGTTCTGAAGAAACGGGAAGAAGAGGGAAGTTCCATTTCCGTCATCTATCCGGATGATGGCGTGATTCTGATTCCTTCCACCGTGATGACGGTCGCCGGCGACAAATCGGCGAACAACAACATCGCCTCCTGTGAGAAGGTGACGGACTGGTTGCTCAGCGAGGAAGGCCAGAAGTTCATCGTCAAAGGGTGGATGCATTCCGTTCTGAAAGGATGGAACAGTGGTGATCATATCCCATATGACAGCATCAGTACGGATGATTTGATCAAAAAGGACATGGGGCTGGATTGGGTACGCTGCTACCAGCAACGCACCGAGATCCGCGAGGCCTTCGAGAAATCTGTTTCTCTTTCCAAGTAACCTATGTTGGCCAAGGCAAAAGGTATGCGTGGGGGGCGGGAAGAGACCCTCACCCAAGGACGTTCGTTTGACGTCAAATGGTTGTTCATCATCGGGATCGTCGTGTTTCTCGTTCTGTTTGAAGTGTTCCCGATGGTGTACATGTTCATCAAGTCGTTTTTCCCGGCAAAAGGCTTTTCGCTGGCCTCCTACCGGAAGACGTACGGGTATGAGCTGAACCAGATTTCCCTGCGGAACACGCTGGTCTCGGCGTTCGGCACGATGGTGCTGGGCACGTTGATCGCTTTTCCCTTGGCCTGGTTGGTCGGACGGACCAACCTGTACTACCGGAAGTTCTTCCGGGGCTTGTGCGTCATGACCTACATGGTTCCCCCGTACGTGGGGGCCATGGCATGGTCTCGCCTGTTGAACCCCAACGTGGGGATCATCAATGTATTCCTTCGCAACGTATTCCACTTGAGTTCCAAGACCGGGCCGTTTGACATCTACACGATCGGCGGCATGATCTGGGTGCTTACCAGTTTCTACTATCCCTATGCGTTCATCACCATCTCCCGCGCCATGGAGAAGATGGATCCGTCGCTGGAGGAGGCGAGTCGCATCAGCGGGGCGTCTCCTTGGAAGACGCTGTGGACCATCACGCTGCCGATGATGACGCCGTCGATCATCGCCGGAGCGTTGCTGGTGTTCGTCTCTGCGGCCAGCGCCTACGGCATTCCGTCGATCATCGGGGCCAACGCCAAAGTGAAGATTCCGACGGTGACGACCCGGATCATCGATTATGTCGGGCTGGGGGTGGACGGGCTGTCCGATGCCATGTCGCTTGCCGTCTTCCTGATGCTGCTGGCCAACTTCGTCCTGTACATCAGCACGTTTGTCGTGGGCAAGCGGAAGTACATCACCGTCAGTGGGAAGTCAACCCGGCCGAATACGGTTGACTTGGGACGATGGCGGGTGTTCTTCACCGTGCTGATGTTCCTGTTCGCCTTCATCATGATCGTATTGCCGTTCGTAACGGTGGGCCTTACCAGCATCACCAAGAACCTGGGCAAATCGGTATGGGAGAAGGGCAATTTCACCACGATGCACTGGAGCAGGATTTTTTCCCGAAAGGATGTGTTCCTCAGCGTGAAGAATTCATTGCTCTACGCGGTGATCACCGCGACGTTCGGCATCATCGTTTCCGTAGTGATGGCCAACTTGTTGGAGCGCACCACGATCAAGGGAAGGAGGATCCCCGATTTCCTGATCACCGTCGGGTCGGGCACGCCGTCCGTCGTCATCGCCCTCGGTCTGATCATGACGATGCGGGGGCAGTTCGGCATCAATCTGTACAACACCATGTGGATCATGATCATCGCCTATCTGGTCAAGTACCTGATGATGGGCATGCGGACCGTCGTCTCCGCCATGAGCCAGATCCACGTCAGTCTGGAGGAGTGCAGCAGGATTTCCGGTGCGGGATGGCTGAAGACCACCTGGCGCATCACCATCCCGTTGATCGCCCCTTCCATCGCCGCCGGATGGTTCTTGATCTTCATTCCGACGTTTTATGAACTTTCCATGAGTACGCTTCTGTACAGCAAGGATACCCAGGTCATCGGGTACAAGTTGCATTACTACTGGACGTACACCAGCCAGCAACAGGCCAGCGCCATCGCCTTCGGAATCTTGGTGTTCATCGTAATTTTGAACAGCGTGCTGAACAAGCTGACCAAAGGCGAATTCTCAATCTAAGGAGATCAGAACCATGTCCGTCATCACCATTGATCATGTCACCAAAGCGTTTGGAACCAGTGTGGTGCTGCACGATTTCACCGAGACGTTCCAGGAAGGGGAGTTCATTACGCTCCTCGGTCCTTCCGGATGCGGCAAGACCACGATGCTCCGCATCATCGCCGGCTTTGAGAAACCAACCAAAGGCCGTGTGTTGATCGACGAACAGGTCGTCTCCGGGGACAACGTCTTCGTTCCGCCGGAGAGGCGGAACATCGGGATGGTGTTCCAGAGTTATGCCGTCTGGCCCCACATGACCGTCCGTGAGAATGTCGCCTATCCGTTGGATATCCAGAAGAAAGAGCGGAAGGAAATCAAAAAAAAGGTGGACCAGGTTCTCGCCACCGTCCATCTCAGCCAGTATGCCGACCGGATCCCCAGCCAACTGTCCGGAGGGCAACAACAACGGGTGGCGCTGGCCCGGGCGTTGGTGGCGGAACCGAAACTGCTGTTGCTTGACGAACCGCTTTCCAATCTGGATGCCAAACTGCGGGAGAGCATGCGATTTGAAATCAAGGAAATCCAGAACCAGCTGGCCATCAACGTGGTGTACGTCACCCACGACCAGACGGAAGCCATGGCGATGAGCGACCGTATCGTCGTCATCAACAACGGTACGGTGCAGCAGGTTGGCGCTCCATCGGAAATCTACAATGCCCCAACCAACCCGTTCGTCGCCGATTTCGTAGGAAAGATTGATTTCCTTCCCGGGGTCGCCGAAGAAGGGTGTATCACGCTGGAGGGTACCAGCCAGGCCATTCCGTATGAGGGGGATCTTCGTTGCCCTGTGATCGTCGGCATCCGGCCGGAGTGGGTGACTTACACCGACCATGGGGATTTGTCCGGTACGGTGAAGACCCATTATTTTCTTGGGGATGTCAACGATTGCAGGATTGACATCGGCGGTGGCAAGGAACTGCGGGTGATCACCAATCCGTTCGTCAGCAGAAGCGTCTCGAAGGGGGACGCTGTTTCGCTCCATATCCTGAAATCCTTGGTGTACCGCAAGGATATGTTTGGATCCGACTATCTGGCCATCAAGACGTGATTGCTTCCGCTTGCCTTTTCCCTGTTCTGCAGTAGGATAGAGAAAGGAGGATACGCGGATGTTGGAAAGCGTACCGTTTGCGTCCCTTCAGGTGAATCCGTTCACCATGATGGGAAAAGATCTGATGTTGGTTACCGCCGGAACGGCGGGAAGATGGAATACAATGACGGCTGCGTGGGGCACGTTGGGATATCTGTGGGAGAAGCCGGTAGTGATCGCCTTTGTCCGGCCCAGCCGATACACCCACGCGTTTTTGGAGGCGGCCGATGGGTTCACCTGTTCGTTTTTCCCCAAGTCATACCATGACAAGTTGATCTACCTGGGCACCCACAGCGGACGGGATGGAAACAAGACCGAGGCGGTCGGAATGGTTGCGGACGTGGTGGAGCCTGACCGGATCACCTTCCAAGGGGCGTCGTTGGTCTTCTGTTGCGGGAAAGCGAGCAAGCTGAAGATGGATCCCCGGCTGTTCCTGGATGACTCCATTGAACCGATGTATCAGGGAAAGGATTATCACGACGTATACGTGGGGTTCGTCACCTCCGTCTACCGCGATCAGTGAGACCCTGAGACCCACAGTCCGGCAAGCGCCGCCATCCCACCGATCAGGTTGGGTAGGGAGAACGAGCCGGAGAACAGCGCGTCCAGCACCAGAGCGGTGAACACCTGCCCGACGAACATCAGAAGGGAGAGGGTGAACTGCGGCACTTTGTCCACCACCACGGAGGAGAGGGTGACGCAGACCACTCCCAAGGTGCCTCCCAGGTACAGGTAGGGAGGAATGTGGAACGTGAACGTGGGTGCCGTGCCGGTTGCAAAGAGCACGATGATGGCGCAGGAGAGCCCGGTGATGTAGGTCCACATTGTGCTGACCCAGACGTTGGTTTTCTCGGCCAGATGCCCGTTGACGATCCGCTGGAGCATCAGCGCCACGCCCGCGATTGCGGACAGCACGATGCCCAGCATGCGGGCTCCTCCCATCATCACCATCACGGCGATGCCGGCAATCACCAGAAGCAACCCGAGAATCTTCCGCGGCGTGATGGGATCCTTCTTTACGCCGAACCACCCGAACTGGTCGATGAGAAAGCCAAAGGCGCTCTGGCCGAACAGTTCTGCGGCAAGCATCGCCGAGACGCTGATGTAGGAAAACGCTATGTTGTTCGCTACGGTGGGGATCATCCCGATGGCTCCGCCCAGGTACAGCCACCAGTTCTGCCGATGGGAGAACGGATTGTCTTTTCTGAAAAGAAGGATCACCGTGATGGTGACAAGTCCGCCCAGATGGATCAGCACGGCTGCGGGGTACACCCCGGCGGTGGTGGTCAGCACGCCGTTGACGGCGATCATCACGGCGATGAAGAATCCGGTGAGGACGGAAAGGGTTGGGTACATGCGCTGATGATACCCCCGTCTCGCCCATTGTGCAACGGGCAAAACCATGCTACTTTTGGGAAAGCCACCGGTCCCCCTGTGGGGACCAGAAACGCCTGACTGGACATCGGGCGGAGGGGAGCAGAATGGAATTGGACAAACAACAGGCGGAACACGCGCTGTATTTGATGGCGTGTTCCCGATTCTTTGAACAGCGGATTGACACCTATTTCAAAGCAAAACAGATGCGGGGCACCACCCACCTGTCCATCGGACAGGAAGCGGCCCAGGCGGGGCTTGTCATGGCGCTTCGGGATGGCGACTGGATCGTCCCCACCCATCGCAACCACGGGGTGACGCTCTGTCGTGGCACCGACATGAGCCGGATGTTCAGCGAAATGTTCGGTTCCCGCGAAGGGCTCTGCGCAGGGCTTGGCGGCTCGATGCACATGACGGACGTCTCCCACTGGAACGCCGGATCCTCCGCCGTGGTGGGAAGCGGGGTCCCTATTGCCTTGGGGCTGGCCTTCGCGTTGCGGCAGGAGGGGAACGGGAACCTGGCCGTCGCCATTTTCGGGGACGGCGCGACCAGCCGGGGAACGGTGCATGAGTGCATGAACCTCGCCTCGGTGTGGCATCTTCCCCTGCTGTTCTATCTGGAAAACAACGGATACGGCATGAGCGCCTCGGTGAAGAACGTCGTGGCCACCGATGTGATCGCCCGACGGGCTGAAGGATACCGGATGCCGTGGGCCCGGTGCGACGGCAATGACTTCGATGCCGTCCTCAATGCGGCGGATACCGCCTGTCAAACGATCCGCGAAAGCGGCGGCCCATACTTTCTGGAAGTGATGACCTATCGGGAGAACGGTCACTCCAAGAGTGATGCGTGTGTCTACCGGAGCCGGAGCGAAGAGGAAACGTGGCGGAAGAAGGATCCCATCAACCAGTATGCGGAGCGTCTCGGAAAGGAAGGAATCTGTTCGTCGGAAGAAACCGAACGCATTCTCGCCCAGGCCAAAACCGCGGTGGATGAGGCCGACCGGAAGGCGGTTGCCTCCAAGGATGACCGGCTGAGCCTCCAGGAGGCGCTTTCATTGGTGTACGCTCCGGAACGCAACGTGTCGGTCGCTCCCGTTTCATTCCACAATGGCTCATATCGGGAGGCGATCCGCGAGGCGCTGGATGAAGAGATGAGCCGCGACTCCCATGTGGTGCTGTGGGGCGAGGATATCGGTCTGTACGGCGGTTGTTTCGGGGTGACGGGGGATCTGGTGAAACGGCACCCGGCCCAGGTCCGGGAGACTCCGGTCTGCGAGGAGAGCTTCACCGGTATGGCGGTCGGTGCGTCACTGCTGGGAGTCAGGCCGGTGGTGGAGATCATGTACGGGGATTTCTGCACGCTGGCTTCCGACCCGTTGGTCAACCACGCGGCGAAGATCCGGTTCATGAGCGCAGGCCAGCTTTCCTGTCCGATGGTGCTCCGCGCCCCGATGGGCAGCGGTACGGGACATGGCAGCCAGCACACCCAGAGTCTGGAAGGAATGTTCGCAACCATTCCCGGCCTGGTGGTCGTCGCACCTTCCACGCCGAAGGACGCCAAGGCGCTTCTGAAGAGTGCCATCCGGAGTGACAATCCCGTACTGTTCTTCGAACACAAGCTGTTGTACGGCGAAGAGGGACAGATCGCCGATGGCGGGTATGTGATGCCTCTGGGGAAGGCGGACATCAAACGGCAGGGGACGGACGTGACCCTTGTCTGTTACAGCCGTGCCGTCCAGACCTGTCTGGAAGCTGCCAAACAGCTGGAGACGGAGGGGATTTCCGCAGAGGTGCTGGACCTGTGCACCCTCCGGCCGATGGACATCACCGCCATTCTGGCGTCGGTGGGCAAGACGGGACGTCTGGTGATGGTCCAGGAGAGCGCCGATTTCGGGGGTTTTGGCGCCGCCGTCGTGGCTGCGGTCACCCAGGATCCCAAAACGTTCTCCCGTCTGAAGGCGCACCCGGTGTTGCTCTGTGGCAAAGACTGCCCGATTCCGTTCCGCAAGGAACTGGAAGAGGCGATGGTTCCTTCCTCGGAGGATGTCATCAGCGGGGTGAAGCGATTGATGTGAATTCTGACGGGCTGTTGTCTCTTTTCTTTTTCCCGGCTTGTCGGTACACTGTCCCCCATACAGGAGAAGTTTCATGGACATCGATGTGAAGAACCTGCATCCTCTTGAGGTACGACTGCTCAGGCATGTCAAGGCGGGGGAAGCGATCACCACTGAGCGCATCATTGCGGAACTGGATTACAAGGTGGGACAGTGCAACCAAGCGTTTTCCTGGCTGTGCGCCAAAGGGTGCCTCGTGGAGAAGAGCCGGACGGCCCGCACGCTGTATGAGCTGACCGACGTCGGCAGAGTCCAGCAGAAAGAAGGGCTTCCTGTCCAGCGTATCTTTGATTTTCTTGCCGCCAATGGGCCGCATACTCTTCCGGAGATCGCCCAGGCGTTGCAACTGGAGCAGAGTGAAGTCGGCTCGGCCTTTGGACAACTTTCCAAAGGCAAGGTGGCCGGCATGAACGCCGAGCACAAGGCGATGGCCCTGGGAAGCGACATGCTGCCTGAGGTGAAGATTGCAGCCCAGCTTCTCACCCAGGGGCTTGCCGGTCCGGTGGATGAGGTTTCCTTGTCCGACGAACAGAAAGCGGTGATCCACTCCATTTCCAAGAAGCGTGGGGCAAGCGCCTCGCCGTTCAAGGTGGTGGAGAAGGAAGATGTCGTCTACGCGCTGACCGAAACAGGCGAGCAGGCCAAGGAAGCGTTGGAAGCGGCCCATATCACCGGTGAGGAGTTCGGCGCCGTCACCCCGGAGTTGATCCAGAGCGGCAAGTGGAAGGAAGGTTCGTTCCGTCCGTACGCGCTGAACGCCCCGGTTTCCAAGATCATCCCGGGACGCCTGAATCCCTATGGCGCCTACGTCCAGTGGGTGAAGGACAAGCTGGCCAGCCTGGGATTCGAAGAGTTCGACGGACCGCTTGTAGAGACGGAGTTCTGGAACGGCGACGCGTTGTTCATGCCACAGTTCCACAGCGCCCGTGACATCCACGATGTGTACAGCATCAAGGACCCCGCCCATTGCAAGACCATCGACGAACCGTGGTTCAGCCAGGTCAAGGCGACCCATGAGAACGGATGGGAGACGGGAAGCCGTGGATGGGAATACCATTTCAGCGAAGAGTTCACCAAACGGCAGGTGCTCCGCAGCCAGGGCACGGTGTTGTCTGCCCATACGCTGACCCATGCCAAGGTCCCCGGCAAGTACTTCGGCGTGGTCCGTTGCTTCCGCTATGACCAGGTGGACGCAACCCATGGCGCCGATTTCTACCAGACGGAAGGCATCATGGTCGGGGAGGACGTCAACCTCCGTACACTCCTGGGCTTGCTCAAGATGTTCGCAACGGAGATCGCCGGAGCGGAGGACGTCAAATACGTTCCCGGCTATTTCCCGTTCACCGAGCCGTCCATCGAGGTGCACATCAAGCACCCGGTGCTGGGCTGGTTCGAACTGGGAGGCTCGGGCATCTTCCGTCCGGAAGTGACCGAACCGCTTGGCATCCATGTACCGGTCCTGGCGTGGGGCATGGGCATCGACCGCATGGCGTTGATGCACCTGGGCCTGAATGACATCCGTGAGCTGTTCACGCCGAATATCGAGAGTGTCCGCACGAGGAGGGGAAACTGATGCCGAAGATTGAAACAAGCGAAAACCTGTTCTTCCGCCTTTTGGGGAAGCGGCTTTCCGACCAACAGATGATGGACATCTTCCCCGTCGCCAAAGCGGAGCTGGACGGGCATGCCGATGGCGTGGTGAAGATCGAGCTGAATGACACCAACCGGCCGGACCTGTGGTCCGCCGCCGGGGTGGCCCGCGCCTTGAAGGCGTATGGGGGCGAAAGTTACGAGTATGATTTCTTCTCCACCGCAGAAGAGACGATGGACGCGGAAGGACGTGACCTGTACATCGACGCCAGCGCCAAGCCGGTGCGCGCCTACGACATTGGGTTCGCCGTCAGCGGACATGCCATCACGGAAGAAGAACTGCTTGCGTTGATCCAGAGCCAGGAGAAACTGTGTGATGGATATGGACGCAAACGCCGCAACGTGGCGGTGGGGATCTATCGCAGCGACATGATCACCTACCCGGTCCACTATGCCGGCGTCAATCCGGACACCACCCGGTTCCAGCCGCTGGGTTCGGATGAGGAGATGAGCCTCAGGGAGATCCTTGAGAAGCATCCCAAGGGCAAGGAGTACGGCTACATTGTCGCTGACAAGCCGGTGTTCCCCTATCTTACCGATGACAACGGCGGCACCCTTTCGTTCCCGCCGGTGATCAACTCGGCGAAGATCGGGGCGGTGAAGGTCGGCGACAGCGATCTGTTTGTCGAGATGTCCGGACCGGAACTGGAGCCGTTGCTCCTCGTCGCCGCCATTCTTGCCTGCGACATGGCCGACATGGGCTGGACGATCAAACCGGTGAAGTGCCATTTCCCCGAAGAGACGCCGTACGGCAAAGAAATCACCGTGCCGTACTACTTCCAGCAACCGGTCTCCTGCCAGGTTTCCCTGGTGCAGAAGACGCTGGGGGAAAAGCTTTCCGGCGCGCAGTGTGTGGAAGCGCTGAAGAAGATGGGCGAGTATGCCATCTGCGACAACGATGTCCTGTACGTCACCGTCCCGGAGTACCGCAATGATTTCCTCCATCCGGTGGACGTGGTGGAGGACGTGATGATCGGCTACGGACTGAACAACTTCAAGCCGGAGCCTCCCCATGACTTCACCATCGGACGGCTCACCGATGCCGAGATGTTCGGCCGGTCGGTCAAGCGGATCCTGGTCGGCATGGGCTTCCAGGAGATGATGTACAACTACCTCGGATCCCGCAAAGAGTATATCGACAACATGCATGTCGATGGCTCGGAGTGCATCTTCATCGCCAACCCGATGACGGAGAACTTCGAGGTGGTCCGTCCGTCCATTCTGCCTTCCCTGCTGGAGAGTGAGAGCGTGTCGGCCCATGCGCCGTTCCCCCACAAGATCTTCGAGGTGGGCAAGGTGGCCTACAAGGATCCGTCGGACAACAGTGGCACAACGACACGCAACCATCTGGGCTTCATGATGAGTGACATCGCCGTCGGATACAACGACGTCTCCTCCGTCCTGTACACGCTGATGTACTTCCTGAAGAAGGAGTACACGCTGGGTGAGGTGGAAGGGGATCCTCGGTTCATCCCGGGCCGGTGCGCCCGTGTGCTGGTCGATGGAAAGCCGGTGGGCATCTTCGGAGAGGTCCATCCGCAGGTATTGGAATCCTGGGGATGCGGATATCCGGTCGTCCTGTGCGAGCTTGACCTGGATCTGCTGAGGAACTGAGCCCTCACATCCCCATGCACAGACTGCTGTCGTTCGCGAAACGGGAGTTTGTCTTCGTCATTGCCGCACTGGCTGCCGTGGTCTCCATGGTCCTGGTGCCGGTGGACGGGGCGTATGCCGCGTACATCGACTACCGGGTCATCGGACTGCTGTTCAGCCTGATGCTGGTCATCCAGGCGTTGATCCACTTCGGGTTGTTCTCGTATGTTTCCCACCAGTTGATCAACAGGGCAGGCTCCGTCAGGAGTCTGTCGTTGATTCTGGTGGTCTCCGTGTTCTTCTTCTCCATGCTGGTGACCAACGACGTGTCGCTGTTGACGTTCGTCCCGTTGACCTTGATGGTCTATCCCACCGAGGACAAGGGGTCGTTACGGTTCGTCGTGGTGATGGAAACCATCGCCGCCAACCTGGGCAGCATGGCTTTCCCGTTCGGCAACCCGCAGAACCTGTACCTGTACAACCACTACCAGATGCCGTTTTCCGTCTTTTTCCGCGCCGTGCTTCCCGTTACGTTGCTCTCCCTGGCGCTTCTGGTTGTCACCGTCCTCTTTCGGCGGTATACCGGTACGCTTCGGGTGGAAAACGCCCCGCCGGTGGTGATGGAGCGAACCAAGCTTTGGGTCAGCCTGGTGCTGTTCGCCCTGTGCATCCTCACGGCGCTTCGCGTTCTGGACTACCGGTTGGTGCTGGCCATCGTCTCTGTGGGCGTCCTGGTTCTGGACCGCCGTCTGTTCTCCAAGGTGGATTACGCGCTGTTGGGGACGTTCGTCTTTTTCTTCATCTTCGTCGGCAATCTTGCCCGGATCCCCGCCGTCACCAAGGCTCTGGGGAGCACCATTGGGGGCAGGGAGTTCCTGTACGGCGTCCTGGTCAGCCAGGTGATCTCCAATGTGCCGGCGGCCATCCTTCTTTCGTCGTTCACCACCGATGCCGTAGCCGTCGTGCTGGGTACGGATATCGGAGGACTCGGAACGTTGATCGCCTCCCTCGCCTCGTTGATCTCCTTCAAGGCGTACACCAAGAGCGGAGACTCCCACAGGGGGCGGTACCTGGTCGTCTTCACCATCTGGAACGTCCTGTTTTTGGTGATTCTCTGCGTCTTCGCCGCGCTGTTTTTGTTGTAAGCCAGGCACAGGGGTGATACCGTGGTGAGCATGGACCATCGGGACACGGCAAACGCCTGTTATTTGTGCTACGTCAGCCAAGCGGCGGTGAACAACCTGCCGCCGCTTCTGTTCGCCACGTTCCAGCGCCAGTTTCACGTGGACATCTTTCATGTCGGGTTGTTGGTGATGCTGAATTTCGGCACCCAACTTCTGGCCAATCTGGCCACGGGACGAATTTCCCAAAAGATCGGATACCGAAGGAGCATCGTGCTCTCTGCATGGTGCAGTACGTTGGGCCTTCTGCTTGCTCGGCTTGCTTCCCCGATGGTTCGGGTTCTCCGGTGTGATGGCCGCCCTGCTCATCGGGGCGTTCGGATGCGGGGTGGGGGACGTACTGGGAAGCGCCATCATCCAGGCGTTGCCACGTACATCCGGGAACGGAAACCCCATGGCGCTCCTTCATTCGGCGTACTGCTGGGGTATGGTGCTGGTCATCGGCATCTCTTCCCTGCTGTTCCACCTGCTGGGGCTGGATGCCTGGCCGGTCGTCGCCTGGTTTTGGGCGTTGTTCCCTCTCTGTGACGCGTTTCTGTTCCTCCGTGTCCCGATGGTGAGCATGGAGGATGGACGGACCGACGGCACGTCGCTCCGCTCCCTTTTCTCCCATCCGGTATTCTGGGTGCTCGGCGGCATGATGTTCTGCGCCGCCGGTTCGGAGATATCGATGAACCAGTGGGCGTCGTTGTTCGCCGAGCAGGGGCTGGGCGTGGACAAGGCGGTGGGGGATCTGCTGGGGCCCTGCCTGTTCGCCTTGTGCATGGCGGTCGTCCGGACCTGGTATGGCGTTTCGGGAGCGCGCATTCCGCTCCGGCGGGTGTTGGGGTTCTCCGCCTTGGTCGCCGTTCTGCTCTATGGCGTTGCGGTGTTCTCCCCCAACCGGTTCGTCGCCCTGTTGGGGTGCGCGTTCACCGGGTTTGCCGTGGCGCTCCTCTGGCCGGGGACGCTCAGTCTGTCCGCCACCGTTCTCCCTCACGGAGGAACGATGCTGTTCGGCACGCTGGCGTTCTTCGGGAACATCGGCAGCACGCTGGGACCGCAGGTCGTCTCCCTGGCCTCATCGGCGTCGGGAGACTTGAAGCGTGGGTTGTTGCTGGCAGGCCTGTTCCCGTTGGGGATGGCCATCCTGACCGCCTTCAGCGGCTCAGACGGATCCTGAAGGTCTTCACCTGGAACGGATGGAACGACAGGTTGCCGTCTCCTTCCGGCTCTTCCAGCATGTTGGTCTCATGCAGGGTGGACGGATCCAGCGATGGATCAAAGGAAAGCGTGCCGGAGATCGGTCGCCCATACGGCTCCCGTACCCGGAAGATGATCCCATCCCCATCCTCGGCGATCTTCACCGTCTCCACCGCCAGGCCGGAACCGGGGGTGATCAACGGCTGCTGCGGGCTTTCCACCGCGATGGGCGGGTTGTTCAACGCCTCGGCGTTTGCCATCACATCTTCCAATCCACCGTCCGTCACCATGACGGCATAGGTGAACGTATGTTCCCCCATATCCGCCGTGGGGTCGGGGGCTTTGGGACTGCGCAGCAGTGAAATTGCAAGGTGTCCGTCCTTGGCCCGGTATCCGTACTGGCTGTCCGACATCAGGGCGACGGAAAGATCGGTATCCTGCACCATGACGAACTTCTGGGCCGGCTCCTCGAACTGCGCCGCCTGGATGGAGTTGTTCTCCGCGGTGGATCGGGTGACAAACCCGAAGGGGATGTCGAAGAGGGCGTTCTCCGCAGAGAGCGCTATGGGGAAATCCGCCTTGAGCATCTGGTGTGCCTCGTGCCAATCCACCGTCGTCTGGAAATCGATCCGGGCGCATTCCGTGTGGATGCGGATTTTCTGGGTCAGGAAAGACGCTTTCCCGATCTTCCCTTTTCGGACCAACGTGGGTTCCATCGGGACGGAGACGGAGGAGAGACGTTCCATCGAATCCTTGTCCACGTCCCAGGCGTCCCAGTCCATCGGAAAGTCTTCCCCGAGGAGCAGCGTGTTCCACGCGCCATTTCCTTCGACCAGTTCCCTGCCGTGGAACACCAGCGAGGTGATGGTCCCATCCGTTGCGAAGCGGATGCTTCCCCAGGGAAGCGAAAGGCCATCGGGAGAGAAGGCGCTTTTGCTTGTTCCCGTGGCGTACGGAGCGATGCCCTGGCTGGGGAACGGACAGAGGTTCCTCAACAGCTCTCCTGGTGTGGCCAGGCGGGTGATGATGTCCCCAAGCTGTTCGCCGGCTTTCTCGTAGAACGCGTTGGTTTCCTGATAGACCGCCGTGACGGAGGAACCGGGCAGGATGTCATGGAACTGGTTGATGGCCGTCTCCTTCCACAGGTCGTGGAGGATCGCGCGGCAGGCTTCCCGGTCTTTTGGGGAAATCGTTTGGCGCGCCCACGCCTCTGCAAGAAGGTATTCGGCGTTGTGCAGGAGTGTGGTGGTCCTCCGGTACCCCTGTTTCATCCTGGCCTGCGAGGTATACGTGCCACGGTGCAGCTCGAAGTACAGCTCCCCTTGGTAGACCGGCAGGTTCCGCGATCTGGCGAACACATCCTTCAGTGCGGCGGAGAGCGTCGACCATGCACCTTTCGGACATCCCTGCAGGTCTCCCAGACGACGGAGCAGCTCGATGTCATCCCGCCGGGTGCCGCCGCCGCCGTCCCCTTCGCCCACCGTGTGGCAGAGCGAAGTCTGGTTCTCTTTGGTGCGGACGTTGCCCCAAAGGGAGATGATCTCGGTGGGGGTGTTCCTGCCGTTGTAGCCGCCGGGGATCATATGGGCCTTGATGACCGTCCCGTCGATTCCCTTCCACAGGAACGTGTCGTAGGGAAAGCGGTTGGTGTCGTTCCAGCTGAGTTTGCTGGTGACGAAGTAGGTGACGCCACAGCCGTTGAGGATCTGGGGAAGGTTTCCGTTGTAGCCGAACGAGTCGGGAAGAAAGTAGGTGTCCCCCCGATAGCCCGGGAACATCCGTTCGGTGGCCTGCCGCCCCAACAGCAGGTTTCTGATCAACCCCTCTCCGGTGGCTAGGATGTTGTCCGATTCGATCAGGCCGACGCCGTTGGGTTCCCATTGTCCGCGGTCGAACGCCGCTTTCACCCGCTGGTACAAGGACGGGTATGCGGAAAACACCTGCTCCATCTGCGCCGGTTGGGTGGAGAGGAAGACGAACTCAGGGTATTCCTCCATCAAGGATGTCATCCCGCTGATCGTCCGGGTCGCCTTGCGGATCGTCTCCGTCTTCGGCCAGAGCCAGGCGTGGTCGATGTGCGCCCCTCCGATGGACCAGACGGTCGGAGCGACGGTGCCGTTCTTCGCCGAAAGCAGCTGTTTGGTTTGCTGAAGTGCGAGGAACGCTTCCTGTTCCCAGACATCGGGATCCGTTTCGCCAAGATGGAGGGACATCAGGGCGTCATGGAGACGGGACATTCCCTGCTGCCTGAGGAGCGATTCTTCCGGTTGGGAAAGGTAGGTGTCGGCAAGGGCGGAGATGTCATAGAAGAGTTCGTAAGACGCGGGCAGTTTCTTCATCAGTTCCGGCTTTCCCAGCAGAATGGGATAGTCCTTCTGCATGGTATCCAGTGTGGTGAGCACCTTCTCTCCCCGTACCGGGTGAAAGCCGGGGAAACGATAGCCATCCCAGGCGCAGAGCGTCACCTGGATGGTGGACCCTTTCCATTTTTCCACGTTGATGATGGTGTGGAACGGATTGACGTTGCACCATGGCTGTCCGTCGATCATGCACAGGGCATCGGTGCCCAGCGGGATGGACAGGTACAGGCCGTCTTGGTCGGGGAGGGTGACGGTGGTCCTCAGCCAGGTGTCCTGGTGGGGCGTTCCGAACGAGAAGGGAAACGAGGCGATGGTTTTCCACGTTCCGCGTGTCGTTTCATTCCGCTCCTCACTCTGGGCGGTCTGCCAGGCCATTGGGACGGGCAGGGGAAGAAAGCGGCGTTGCTCCAGCAAGGTGCGGTACATCGCCACCCGTTTTTCCGTTTTTGGATACAGCATCAGTGACACTCCTTTTGATAGGGTTCAGTGAACCAGGGGATTCATCTCGTCCGGTTCAAAGAAACCGGGGTCTGTCTGGACGTCCGCCGTAGGCTTCTCGCCGTACAGGTCGGATAGCGGATCTTTTGTGGGGGGAGCCGGTTTTTCGTCCCCCGCCGGGGTGAACGGGATGGCTCCATCCTTGGCGATACGCCCAAGAAGCGCGTCCACCACCTCATCCAACGACAGGCCTTGTTCGGAAAGCCGGTCCTCGGCGTCCTTCAGTGTCCGGGCATCCACATCCAGTGTGATTTTCGTACGTTCCATGGCGGGGATTATACCACCTCGGGTTCATCTTGACACGTATCTTTTCTTTCCGGTAAGGTAAAGGCATGAAAACCACGAAGCTCCACCATCATATGTTCTTTTTCGGAACCTGACAGGTGGGCTTCTGCATGGATACAGACCTCCGCATGTCGCGGAGGTTTTTTGTAATTCGGGGGTAACATGGAAACGGTACTACGGATCGCCATCCAGAAAAGCGGCAGACTCAGCGAGGACAGCCTCGCGTTGATCAAAGATTGCGGCATTTCGTTCAATACGGAATCGCGGGTGCTGAAGGAACGGGCTTCCAACTTCCCGTTGGAGTTTCTGTTCGTCAGGGACGATGACATCCCGATGTACATCCGCGACGGCATCGCCGATGTGGGGATTGTCGGAAAGAACGAGTATGACGAGCAGGGGATCGACCTGTGCATGCTGAAGGATCTTGGCTTCGCCAAGTGCCGTCTGTCCGTCGCCGTCCCCCAGGGGGCGCCGTATGACGGGCTCTCGTCGCTGGAGGGCAAGCGTATCGCCACCAGCTATCCCCACATCCTGGGGGAAGCGCTGAAGAAGGCCGGTGTGCATGCTTCGTTCGTCCAGGTCGCCGGATCGGTTGAGGTCACCCCTGCGGTGGGCATCGCCGATTGCATCTGCGATCTGGTGTCCACCGGAACCACGCTGGCGGCCAATGGCCTGAAGGAAGTGGAATGCATCTATCGCTCCTCGGCCATCCTGTTGGGTCGCAAAGAGATGGGCGATCCCGTCAAGGAGGATATCCTCCGGAGGCTGATGCTCCGCATCAACGCCGTCCAGCGGGCCGCAGGGTACAAGTACATCATGTTCAACCTGCCGGAAGAGCACATCAAGGAAGCGGCCTCCATCGTCGGTGGCATGAAGAGCCCGACGGTCACCCGTCTGATGGATTCCGGTTGGGTGTCCGTCCAGACGGTGGTCGCCGAGGATCGGTTCTGGGAAGTGTTGGAACAGCTTCAGGCCATCGGAGCGGAAGGCATTCTGGTGACGGCGATCGAAAAGATGACGGAGTGAGTATGTATTTGACAAGGAACGTGGAACCTGTTGGCGCCGAATTGGACGCATTGCTGCTGCGGGCGGGTATCGACCGGGACGCGGTGCGGGAGACGGTGCGTGGGGTGTTGGAACAGGTGAGGAAAGAAGGTGACCAGGCGTTGTTCGCGCTGGAGAAGCAGTTCGACAAGGCTGACCTTGCCACGCTTCGTGTCCGTGAAGCGGAGATGAAGGAGGCGGACGGCTTGGTGCCGGATGATCTGAAGAAAGCCATCCTCCACGCCGCATCCAACATCCGTGCGTTCCATCAGGCCGAGGTGCCGCAAGGGGAGCATCTGATCGTCCAGGAAGGCGTGGAGCTCTCCCGGAAGATCGTGCCGATCCAGACGGTGGGATTGTACATTCCCGGTGGAACGGCGCCGTTGTTTTCCACCGTGTTGATGCTTTCCATTCCGGCGCAGGTGGCGGGGTGCCCCCGCATCGTGCTGGCAACGCCTCCCGGACCGGATGGCAAGGTCAATCCGGCCATCCTGTTCGCCGCTTCTGTTGGCGGAGTGCATGAGGTGTACAAACTCGGAGGATCCCAGGCAATCGCCGCCCTTGCCTTCGGGACGGCGTCCGTCCCCAAGGTGGACAAGATCTTCGGGCCGGGGAACCGGTTCGTCATGGAAGCGAAACTGCAGGTCTCCAGCGAGATCTGCGCCATCGACATGCCGGCCGGCCCCAGCGAGGTGATGGTCATCGCCGATGAGAAGAGCAACCCGGCGTTCGTCGCCAGCGACCTCCTCTCCCAAGCGGAGCACGGCCCGGACAGCCAGGCGATGCTGTTGGTCATTTCCCCGACAGACGGATCGGTTTTCCTGGATGCCGTGGAGAGCGCGATGGATGCCGAGCTGTCCCAATTACCCCGCAAGCGTTTCCTTCTCTCGTCTCTTTCCCACTCCCACGCCATCGTGGTGCACACCGAAGGGAGCGCGCTCGCGATCGCCAACCGGTACGCTCCGGAGCATTTGATCATCAACACGGCCAGGCCGAGAGAACTGCTCTCCGGCGTGGTGAACGCCGGTTCGGTGTTCCTCGGTCCGTACTCCTGCGAGAGCGCCGGAGACTATGCCAGCGGCACCAACCACACCCTGCCGACCAGCGGCTGGGCGCACAGCACCAGCGGCGTCAGCGTGGATTCGTTTGTCAAGAAGATCACCGTACAGGAACTTTCCCGTACCGGGCTGGAAGGGCTTTCCCAAACCATCCAGACGATGGCCCGTGGGGAGCAATTGGAAGCCCACCGGATGGCCGTAGCGGTGCGGATGGAGGAGAAGGAATGAGGGAGTTGCTCAGAGCGAACATCGCTTCCCTGGTACCGTACCGGTGCGCCCGTGATGAGTTCACCGGCACGGCGTCGGTGTATCTGGACGCCAATGAGAACTGGCAGGATTTCGTGGCCGAGAAGGGACGTAACCGCTATCCTGATCCCCTGTGCGTCAATCTCCGCCATCGGATCGACGAGGTGATGGGGCTCCCGTTCGCCCACACCGTGGTGGGCAACGGTTCGGATGAGATCATCGACAATCTGATCCGCATGTTCTGTGTTCCCGGAAAGGACCGCATTTTGTTGATGCCCCCTACCTATGGGGCTTACCGGGTGTTCGCCGACATCAACGATGTGAAGAGTGACGTCGTGCCGCTGAACGAGAACTTTGGGATCGATTTTCCTGCCTTGGAGGCCTATCTCGCCCAGGAGAAGAGAGACCGGGGGAACGGCAGGTGCAAACTGCTGTTCATCTGCTCCCCCAACAACCCGACGGGAAACGCGTTCCCCGTCTCTCAGATCGAACAGATTTCGTCGCGGTTCGACGGCATCACCGTGGTGGATGAGGCGTACTTCGATTTCAACCGGTATCCGTCGGCGGTGACGCTCCTTGACCGCCATCCCAACCTAGTGGTGCTCCGCACCCTGTCCAAAAGCTGGGGTCTGGCCGGAGCAAGGGTGGGGATTCTGGTGGCCAGCGAGGATATCTGCCAGGTGATGCGCAGCATGAAGTACCCGTACAACGTCAGCTCCCCCGCCCAGGAGACGGCCCTTCATGATCTGGATCATGCCGATGCCGTCCGGGAAGGGACCAAAGAGATTCTCGCCGAGCGTGAACGCCTGAACGAGGTGCTTCCCACCATCGCGTGTGTGAAACAGGTCTATCCGACGGACGCCAACTTCTTTTTGGTGAAGGTTACGGATGCCGACGGCATCTATCGGTATCTGATGGGAAAAGGGATCATCGTCCGCAACCGGACGCATGAGTATCACTGCCAAGGGTGTCTGAGGCTTACCGTAGGCAGCAAGGCGGAGAACCAGGCGTTGCTTGCCGCCCTGAAGGAGTGGAAAGGATGAACCGACAACCGGTGTTGTTTGTGGATCGCGACGGCGTGATCGTCGTGGAAGACCAGGTGGACAGTTGGGAGAAGATCCGGTACATCCCCGGGGTGTTCAACGGCTTGGGGAGGATCAAACGGGAGGGTCCGTTTTACCTGGTCATGGTGTCCAACCAGGATGGCGTGGGGACGCCGTCGTTCCCGTTCGACCATTTTTATCCGATCCACCAGCGGATCATGGACACCCTTTCCGGAGAGGGGATTCTGTTTGACGACGTGCACATCGATCTCTCCTTGCCATCGGACAACTGCCCGGGACGAAAACCGGGGACGGCCATGCTGGAGGAGTACCGCTCCGACCGGTTTGAGCTTGCCGACTCCTTGGTCATCGGCGATCGGCTGACCGACGTCCAGCTTGCCAAGAACCTGGGGTGCAAGGCCATCTGGTTTGCCCCCAAGACACAGTTCGTCCTCTTGGAGGAGCACCCCGAACTGAAGGACAGCGTTGCTTTGATCAGCGACAACTGGAACGATGTGACCTGCTTCATCCTGGGCGACGGACGGCACGCCACCCGTCAGGCGACGGTCACCCGTGAGACGAAAGAGACGCAGATACGCCTGTCCGTCAATCTGGACGGCAGCGGAGTGGGGCACCTCACCACCGGCATCGGATTCTTCGACCACATGCTGGAGCAGATCGTCCGGCATACCGGATTTGACATCGACCTTCACGCCCATGGAGATCTGGTGGTGGACGAACACCACACGGTTGAGGACGTGGCCATCACGTTGGGGGAGGCGGTGCTCCAGGCGTTGGGGGACAAACGGGGCATCTCCCGCTATGGATGCGAACTGCTTCCCATGGACGATGTGCTTGCCCAGTGCGCCATCGACTTCTCCGGACGTCCGGATCTGGTGTGGGACTGCACGTTCAAACGGGAGTACGTCGGTTCGTTCCCGACGGAGATGGTGGAGCATTTCTTCAAGTCCTTTTCGGACAGCAGCCGCTGCAACCTCAACCTGAAGGTCAGTGACGGAAACACCCACCACCAGATCGAGGCGTTGTTCAAGGCGTTCGCCCACGCGATGCGGCAGGCGGTGCGCCGGTACTACTGGAGCGACCAGCTTCCATCGACCAAGGGGGTTCTGTGATGAACGTGGTGATCATCAAATACAATGCGGGCAACATCCGGAGCGTCCTGTGCGCGCTTTCCCGGCTGGGGGTGACGGCCACCGTCACCGATGATCCGGCTTTGATCCGCTCGGCCGATCGGGTGATCTTCCCTGGGGTGGGCGAAGCGTCCACGGCGATGGCCTATCTGAAGGAAAAAGGGCTGGATGAGGTGATCCTCTCGCTGACCCAGCCATTCCTTGGCATCTGTCTGGGGATGCAATTGATGTGCGCCCACAGCGAGGAGCATGACGCCGACTGTCTGGGGATCTTCGGCATTCCGGTGGTGAAGTTTCCGGAGCATGAGGGCGTGAAGATCCCCCAGGTGGGCTGGAACACCGTCACGTTCCGTCGTGACTGTCCGCTGTTTGCCGGATTGGAACAGGACTGGTGCTACTTCGTCCACAGTTACTACGCGCCGAAGTGCGCTTACAGCGTGGCGCTGACGGAGTACGACGGCGTGGTGTTCTCCAGCGCGCTCAGAAAAGGGCAACTTCTATGGTTGCCAGTTCCATCCGGAGAAGAGCTCCCAGGTAGGCGCTGCGATTCTGAAAAACTTTCTGGAAGGTGTGTGATGGATCTGATCCCTGCGATTGATTTGATCGGCGGCAGATGCGTACGCCTCTCCCAGGGGGATTACCAGCGCAAGACGGAGTACGGCGATCCAGTGGAGATCGCCAAAACGTACGAAGGGGCGGGGATCCGGCGCCTCCATCTGGTCGACCTGGATGGTGCCAAGGGAAATGGGATCGTCAATCTCGCCGTCCTTTCGCGTATCGCCAAGGAAACCCGCCTGGTCATCGATTTCGGCGGTGGCGTGAAGGACGAGGAGCAACTGCAGGCGGGCGTTCGACGCCGGGGCTGCGATGGTCACCTGTGGTTCCATTGCGGCGGAGCGGCCGGATCTGGTGTGCGCGTGGAACGAACGCTTCGGTTCTGCCCGCCTGATCATCGGCTGTGACGTCAAGGACGGCTACATCGCAACCCATGGATGGAAGACAACGACCAGCCTGAAGCTGGACGGATTCATCGATTTCTACCTGAAGAACGGCTTGTCGACCGTTCATCTGCACGGACATCAGCCGGGATGGGATGCTTTCCGGTCCGGCGTTGGACCTGTACGCCGCCTTGGTCGGTAGATTCCCCTCCATCCGCTTGATCGCCAGTGGTGGCGTGGGGTCGATGAAGGATATCATCCAGCTTTCCAACGTGCCTGTCGCCGGCGTGATCATCGGCAAGGCGTTGTACGAGGGCGGCATAACATTGGAGGAGGTGCGCCATGCTGGCGAAACGTATCATTCCGTGTCTTGACATCAAGAACGGCCGGACGGTCAAAGGGATCAACTTCGTCTCGCTCCGGGACGCCGGGGATCCGGTGGAGAACGCCGCGCTGTACAGCAGAAGTGGTGCCGACGAGCTGGTGTTTCTGGACATCACGGCGACGGTGGAGAACCGTCCCACGCTGGCGAGCTTGGTCAGGCGGATCAGCGAGGCGATCAACATCCCGTTCACCGTCGGCGGAGGGATCAAGAACGAAGAGGATGTCTCCGTTCTTCTGGACGCCGGCTGCGACAAGATCTCCATCAACAGCATGGCGGTCCGCTCTCCTGGCTTGATCGATACCCTTGCAGACCGTTACGGCTCACAGTGCGTTGTCTGCGCCATTGACGCGCGGAGCAACCCTTCCATGGAGGGAGGATGGGAAGTGTATGTGGATGGGGGGCGCACCCCCACCGGCAAGGCGGTGCTTCCCTGGGCGAAAGAAGTGTATGACCGAGGGCGCCGGGGAGATCCTGCTCACGTCGATGGACCACGACGGGACGAAGAACGGTTTTGCCGTCGATCTTACCCGGATGGTCTCCACCGCCGTGGGGATTCCCGTCATCGCCAGCGGCGGTGCGGGAAAGATGGAGCATTTCCGTGATGTGTTCCAGGAAGGGAAGGCGGACGCGGCGCTTGCCGCCTCGATCTTCCACTTCCATGAGATCGACATCCATGATCTGAAGGAATATCTGTCCGCACAGGGAATCCCGATGCGGCTGTAGGATGGTGGACGAACAGTCCCCATGTCCGCATACTGTTGAACAACTGAGGTGGTACGATGAAGCTTGATGTGAGCAAACTGGATTTCTCCAAAGGGAACGGATTGATTCCCGCCATTGTGCAGGACGCGCAGACCCATGTGGTGCTGATGCTGGGATTCATGAACAAGGAGGCGCTGGAGACGACGATCAGCCGCGGGCTGGTCACCTTCTGGTCGCGGAGCCGGCAGAAGCTGTGGACCAAAGGGGAGACCAGCGGCAACTATCTCCAGCTGAGGGACATCATCCCGGACTGCGACAGCGACACGCTCCTGGTGAAGGCGCTCCCCACCGGACCGGTTTGTCATACCGGAGCGGATACCTGCTTCAACGAAGACAACAAGCCCCAGGATATGGAGCGTTCCGATTTCCTGTTCTACCTGGAAGAGATCATCGCCGACCGGAGGGACAATCCGGTGGAAGGATCATACACCAACCACCTGTTCTCCCGCGGTCTGAATAAAATTGCCCAGAAGGTGGGTGAGGAAGCGGTCGAGTTGATCATCGAGAGCAAGGACAACAACAAGGATCTGTTCCTCGGGGAGGCGGCCGACCTGATGTACCACTACCTGGTGCTGCTTGCAGAAAAGGACGTGAAGCTCCAGGAAGTGATCGACGTGCTGAAGAGCAGGCACGCGCGGTAAGGGAAAACCATTCACAAAAAACAACGAATGAAGGAGAATGTGGGAATTCTCGGAAACGCGTTTTTTTATTGTGAAAATACTTGGTGTGGAATATACGATACAATCATAAAGTATTTTACCAAGGAAGGTGCATCATGCCGGAAGAAAGGTGGTTGACGTTGGTTCCTGAGGCGATCAGGAGAAAGCATGAGCTGTACAATTACAACAATGCGGTTGAGATTCTTTCTCAGGCGTTCCCCGAAGCATACGAAGAAAATCATACATGCGCTTGATGCGTTTTCCTTTGCAACGGATGATATTTTGCAATCTGGTGGAAACGAATCCACCATCCCAAAGAAATTTTCAGCGATCCTGCATCCGGAAGGATGGGCTGAGACAAAGATATCCGGAGACTTGGTGGTGAAACTCCAGATTGTCCCCGCATGGCGGCGGCTGCTTGAAGCGTCTCAAAACTGATTGGTCTCCAACAGGGAGACGTACCCTTCCTCGCTGAAGACCAGGTGATCCAGCAGGCGGATGCCCAACAGATCCCCCGCCTTCTTCAGGCGTACCGTGATCTCCAGGTCTTCCTGGGATGGGTTGAGGTTCCCCGAAGGGTGGTTGTGGGCGACGATCACGGCGGAGGCGCGCGAAGCGATGGCGTCAGCGAACACCTCCCGGGGATGGACCAGCGTGCGGCTGACCGTACCCACGGACACAACGTTGATGGACAGCACCTCATGTGCGCCGTTCAGGATGGCGGCAAGGAACTGTTCCTGGGGGCGGCCCGCGTAGTGGCGGATCAACGGGTACAGGTCGGCCGGGGTGATGATCTGCCGTCGCGCGCTGCGGTTCTGTCTTCTGCCCAGCTCCAGCGCTGCGCTGATCACGCAGCTCTTGGCCAGGCCGATGCCGTCGATCTTGTCGATGTCATCCCTGCTCACCGTCTGCTTGCGGTCAAGCAAATCCAGCAGATCCTGGGCGATGGATCGGACCGGCCGTGATTTGCCCCCACTCCCCAAAAGGACCATCAACAGTTCCAAATCGCTGAGGTTTTCCGCGCTGAACGATTCGAGTCGTTCCCGTGGCCGCTCGGCCGCGGCCATTTCCTTGATGTCGAGATTCTGGATCATGCATTGTCGGTAATTCATACCCGCTCATACCGGAAAATCCGGCCATTTGCTTGAGAGCACCCCGAATTTATGGTACAAGAAAAGGTATGGACACGTATCGTATCGGAGATCTGGCGCGTGGCGCCGGCGTCACGGTGAGGACCGTCAGGTATTATGAGGATCTGGGGCTTCTGAAGACCCATCCGCGCACCGACGGGGGGCAACGCACCTATACGGACGCCGATCTGGTCTATCTGAAGCGGATCCTTGAGCTGAAGGATCTGGATTTCTCCCTGGAGGAGATCAAGACGATCATCCAGATGGGGCCGACGGACCAGACCGGTTCCAGGCGGCGTGACGCGTTGCTCCGCCAGTACCGGTACAAACTTTCCGAAGCGATGGAAAAGCAGGCGGTGCTGGAGAAGCGCATCGATGATCTTTCCTGGCATATCCGGCAGTTGCAGAGCGGCATGGACTTTCAGGAATGCCCGGGAGCGGGATGCAAGGAATGCACGTTCCGCGCCAAATGCCGGTTCTGCCAGGGCTGAATCACTCCTGGGTCGTCCGGTAGGCGGAGAAGTATCCGTTGATCTCCCTGGCCATATCCGCCGTCGCCTCGTCGATGTCCTTTCCTTCGGTGAGCATCTTCATGATGGAACTCTGGAACGCGTAGTAGATCTGATAGCTTGACGGCACCCAGATGCCCTGCAGCTGAGGATTGCTGTCCCGCATCTGGTCGATGGCGATGCCGAACAACGGATTTTCCGTCACGTGGGTTTTGAACTCGTCCATGTCGTACGTTCCGTTGTTCACCGGGAAGTAGCCGGTGGCAACGTGCCAGGCAAGCTGTTGTTCCTTGCTGACGGCGTACTGGATGAACTTCCATGCCGCGTCACGATGCCCGCTGCCGTTCTCCAGCGCATACAGCGCGCCACCCCCAATATTCACGCCACCTGTTGCCTGGTCGTTGACCCGGGGCAGGTAGGCGACGCCCACCTCGAAGCGGTCCCCCACCATCTCCAGTACGGTGGTCAGCTGGCTGGTGGAGGCGGCCATCATGGCTGTCCTGCCACTGGCAAAGCTTGCCGTCACACCGCTGGTGGCGTTCTCCAGTCCTCCGCTCTGGTACAGGGCCTTCCACATTTTCAGGAATGTCTGCATCGTGCCGTTCTCGTCAAACAACACCTTGGTGGGGATCCCGTCGTGACCATTGTTCTGGTCGACGATCAACGAGAGTCCGTGCTGCTGCCCCAGCCAGGCGCAGAGCTCATAGGTGGTGGGGACTCCGGAGAACGCCCAGCGGGTCACATTGCCCGATGCATCCTTCCTGACCAGTTTCGGCGCGATGGCAGCCATGGCTTCCAGGTCCTTCGGAGGCTCGGTGATACCCGCTTCCTGGAACGCCGTCTTGTTGTAGTACAGGAGGATCGTGGAGCTGTTGAACGGCATGCCGATTATTTGCCCTTTGTACGTCTGGGAGAGACGGGTCGATTCGACGATCTGGGACAGGTCGTATCCATTCTGCTGCGCCAGGTCCTGGATGGGGATCATCCGTGGATTGTCCCGGATGTCCAGGATCGCCTGGGCGTCCAGCTGGATCAGGTCGGGGAGCGCGCTTGCGTCTTCTCCCTGCCATATGGCTTTCGCCTTGGTCAGCACGTCGCTCGCCTTGCCCTGGTAGATGGCCTTTACCGTGATGCCTTCCTGTCTGCCTACCGTTTCGTTGAACGAGGAGACCAGCTTGTCAGTCGCTTCCCCGAGCAGGCCGGAGTTGGAATGCCACCAGGTGATGGTCACCTGGTTCCGGGGCTCTTCCTTCGAGCCGGTGGCGAACAGAAGTGTTGGGATCAACAGGATCCACAGCAATCCAAGGTGTTTGTGCATGATTACCTCCCAGAGAAGCGTGTGCTCACGCTCTCGTTGATATGGTTGCGAAGAAGCAGGAATGCGACGATCATCGGGGCCGTCAGGACGACGATGGCGGCGAACTGCGGACCGTAGTCGTAGGTGTCGGCGAACCCCAGCATGGTGATGCCCACCTGGACGGTGCGCATCACCTCGGTGTTGGTGACAAGGAGCGGCCAGAGATAGTCGTTGAAGAACTGGGTGAACGATTGGACGCACAGGGCGATGATGATGCTCTGGCTCATCGGAAGCAACAGGGTCGCCATGTACCGAAAGTCGGAGCAACCTTCCAGATAGGCCGCTTCACGGTACTCCTTGCTGACGGTGAGGAAGTACTGCCGGAGGAGAAAGACCGCCGTGGGGGAGAGAATGCCGGTGATGATCAACCCAAGGTAGGTGTCCGTCAACCCCATCTTCCGGATCGTCTGGTAGTTCTGGATCAACAGGGCGTCACCGGGAAGCAGCATGGTGGCGACGAGCGCCATGAAGATGAGGCTCTTTCCCTTGAACGGGAAGGTCGTCAGGCTGTACGAGGCCAAGATGCAGACGACCAGACGGAGCGTCGTGCCCAGCAATGCGGAGACGATGGAGTTGTACAGATACCGACCCAGATGGGAGGAGCGGAACGCCCGCTGGTAGTTGGAGAAGGTGACGGAACTGGGGAGAAAGCGTGCCGGAAGATCGGTGAAGTCACCACGGGCGAACAGCGACGCGGAAAGCGCGTAGAGCAAGGGAAAGAGAACGAGGAAGGCCAGGATGACCACCACGATGTCGCGTACCGGGTGTTTCATTGGTAGAACACCTTTCTCCGTTGAATGGCCAAAATGACCAACAGGAGCAGGAACGTGATGAGGAACACCACGGTGGCGATGGCCGAGCCCAGAGCGATGTTTCCTCCTTTGAATCCTTCCAGGTACATCTGGTAGACCAACGTCTGGGTGGAGCGGTACGGTCCACCTTCGGTGAGGATCATCACCGGAGCGCTGATCAACATGGCGTCCTTCAGGTTGTTGGCCAGCACGAAGACCAACGTCGGCGCGATCATGGGGAATTCCAGATATCCCAGCCGCTGGAAGAATGACGCCCCTTCCAGATCGGCGACTTCCTCAAGATCTTTGGGAATGTTGGAGAGGCTGGAGGAGAACAGCAGGAAATCAAAGCCGATGTCCAGCCAGATCCCGCTTATGACGAGCATCCCCATCGCCGCCGTCCCGTTGGTGAACCACGGGATTCGTTCCCCGATGATCCGGTTGAACAGGCCAAGGTTCTCGTCGAACAACGTCTTGAACACCATGACGGCGCTGGACATCGCCACTGCCATGGGAAGCATCAGCGCGATTTTGGAGACCTTGGCCGTCCTGCTTTCGTAGTGGGTGGCGAAGGCCAGCGCAAGCGTCACCACAAGGTTGATCGGCACGAACAGCCCGGTGAAGGTCAGCGTGTTGCGCCAGCTATCCTGAAAACTTTCCGAAGCAACCAGGGCGCGGTAGTTGGAAAGCCCGACGAAACGGAGGATGCGCCCATCCAGCGATACATGGGAAAGACTGTCCAGAAGCGTCAGGAAGAACGGACGATAGGAAAACAGAAACGCCAACACCAATGCGGGCGCCACGTACAGGTACGGGCTGAGTTTCCGGAGTCTGCTTCCTTTCATATGGTGCATATGCTAGCGGCAGGGCGGAAACCTGAACAAGGGGATTTGGTGAGGAAACGATGAAAACCGCCTTCAGTTTCTTCCCTAACGAGAGATACGTCAGCTATAGCTAACGTGAAAAGCGTCACGGAAGGTGTTCAGACAAGCACGTTGTCGTACAGCTGTTTTCCGTAGTCCTTCAATTTTTTCAGCACCACTTTCTGGCGCGCTTCCGTCTCGGTGCTTTCCAGCCGTTCGTCGATCTTCCGGTTGAAGAAGTTCCAGTCGATGGCCACGCCTCCCGGGGGATTGAGCAGACGGTTGGCGCAGAAGCTCTTCCAACGGAGTTTCTGCGTGTCGGTCAACGCTTCCGGCCAGTTTCGGCAGACGTGGCGGAACACCATCTCCGGTGCCCGTGGATCTGCGAACTTGATGTTCAGGCTGAGCATCTCTTCCGGCTTGGTGTGGTGGAGCACCTCGAACTGCTGTTTGTCCGCGTCCGGGAAGAAGCCGCCGCTGTAGATTTGGAAATCGGTGTCGTTGACCGGTTCGTATTCATCATTGGCGGCGAGTTCCCTGAGCTTGAGGATCAACGAAGGATCGGACTGCAGGATGCGGTACCGTTGCTGGGCGAGCTCGGTGTCGATTCCCAGCCGGGACAGCGTCTTCTTGTCCGGGAAGGCCGAGGTGAACTTGGTCAGGAACGGACAGCGGTTGAACGCCAGTTTGCACAGTCCCGGAACCTTGGCAAGTTGTTCGCCGGTGGCCGAGAGCAGCGGGGCGGGATCCTTGGAAAGGTCGAAGCAGTAGATCGACTTGTTCTGGTCCAGCACCGGCGTGATGGGGACGACCAGCGCGGTGCATCCGTTGGGATTGGTGAACTGGCCGGCCGTGTACAGCACCGGGGAGCCGAACGGAGTGGTGACCAGATTCTTCACCACCTCCTTTCTTCGGTTCCGGAACGCGTATTCAAACAGTTTGGGTTGTTTTTCCTTGATCAACCGGGCGATGGCGATGGTGGCGTAGACGTCCACCATGGCGTCGTGGGCGCCTGTCTGGTCGATGTGGTTGGCCTTGGTCAGTTCGGTAAGCTTGAATACCGGGTGGAGCTGACCGTTGGCTCCCATCTCGGCGGGGGGCCATTGGATGTTCTCCGGCCGGAAATCATGGGCGGCGCGCACCAGATCGATGATGTCCCATCGTGAGCAGTGGTTCTTCCATTCCCGTTCATAGGGATCCATCAAATTGCGGTACAGCAGGCTGCGGACCATCTCATCGTCGAACTTCAGGTTGTTGAAGCCGACGACCACCGTGTACGGTTGGGAGAACTCCTGGTTGATCCGTACGGCCAGGTCGTATTCGCACAGCGCTTCGGGATGGTCACCCGGAGCGATGCCGGTGACCATGCAGGAAAGCGGGTCGGGCAGGTAGTCGTCGCTGATCTTCCCATACAGGACAATGGGATCCCCGATGGGGTTGAGGTCCATGTCGGTGCGGCATGCGGCGAACTGTGCGATACGGTCATAGCGGGGGTTCAGCCCATAGGTTTCCAGATCGTACCAGAGAAACGTGTCTTTCACAAACGGTGGTTGCATACCCGTATCGTATCATATTCCTGGATATCTGTGGTAGGATGGAGGACATGAAACGGCTCCTCTTCTGTTGGTTGCTCCTCTTGTTCATCCTCAGTCCCGCATCCGGAAGCCCGACGAAGAACGATGTCATCGTCGCCATGGCGGCGGTGACGGACAGCGCCATCGCCAACAGCGCGGCGTTTCTGGCCACCCCTCGCTACCAGTTCCCCGGCGCCACGCTGGAGATCAAGGAGGGGGAGACTCTCCCGTCACGACTGGTGCTCCAACAAAGTGACATCGGGATGTATCTTCCCGTCATCCCTCCCGAACCGGTTTCCGGCTCTTGGCTTGAGCGTCTGCTTGCCCAAGCTGCCGGACCGCTTGACCAGGTGGCCCGGATGTACCTGACGGTGCATGACTGGAAGGAAGGGGAAGCGATACTGGACGGCACGCTTGTCCCCCGGTTTCCCCAAGGGATGGGGTTGTCCGCTTTGATGCGGATGTCCCTCTCCAAGGAGGATACACCACCGATCATTGTGGAAGCTGATGTGTGGGTGCAGGGCAGGAGGGTTTCCGTACCGGTGCATGTCAACGGCTCGTTTGTGGTGCGGAACGTCAAAGGCGAAGGACTTTACATTGAACCGGAGGGGTTGTCCGTTGGGATTTGATGGACATTGTCTTCGGCCTTGCTTTACAATAGGATGCGTATGTGTGGGAGGAACATGATGCGTGATGTGGTTTCCCGTACCCGGGAGTTTTTGAAAGCGTGGGGTGTCAGTCCGGATTGTGTGGACATGCACGAACTGTTGGATGTGTTTCACTCGGAGATGGAACGTGGGCTTGCCGGAAAAGGCGGCTCTCTGGAGATGATCCCAACCTACACCGAGGTGCAGGAGTCCGTCCCGGTCGGCCAGAGCGTGATTGTCCTGGATGCCGGTGGAACCAATTTCCGCACCTGCCTGGTGACGTTCGGGGAAGACGGGAAACCGGTGATCTCCGATTTCAAGAAGACCGCCATGCCGGGCATTTCCCGCGAAGTGTCCGCCAAGGAATTCTTCAGCGTGTTCGCCGACGAGGTGGAACGCTTGATCGACAAGAGTGATCGCATCGGATTCTGTTTTTCTTATGCGGCGCGCATCACGCCGGAACACGACGGCATCCCGTTGATGTTCAGCAAGGAGATCAAGGCTCCGGAGGTGATCGGCAAACCGGTGGGGAAGACCCTGCTGGAAGAGCTGGCCCGGCGTGGCCATGACGTCTCCCACAAGAAAGTGGCCGTGCTGAACGACACCGTAGCCACGCTTCTTGCCGGACAGTCCGTTGAGGCGGGCAAGCAGTTCGGTGGCTACATCGGTTTCATTCTGGGGACCGGCACCAACGTCGCCTACGTGGAGGACAACCGGAACATCACCAAGTTGCCCGGTCTGAAACCGGGGCGGCAGATCATCAACGTGGAGAGCGGCAATTTCGTCGGACGTCCGGGGAAACTGGACGAGCTGTTCTTCTCCACCACCAAGCAACCGGCGATCTACCACTTCGAGAAGATGATCAGCGGAGCGTACCAGGGGCCGCTCTGCCAGTTGCTCATTGAGAAAGCGGTGGAGGAAGGCATCCTTTCCAAGACGTTCGGAGAGCGGTTCGAAGCGTTCAAGCCGCTTTCCACCACGGTGATGAGCAACTATCTGGAAATGCCGTTCAACCAGGACTACGCGTTGGTCAAATGCGTCCAGGGCAACGAAGAGGACGCCATCGCCCTTTGGCATCTTATCGACAATTTGATCAGCAAGGCGGCGAAACTCACCGCGGCCAATCTGACGGCGGCCGTATTGGCGAGCGGGCAGGGAAAAGATCCCCGCAGGCCGGTATGCATCAATGCCGATGGCACGACGTTCTACAAGACGGAGTTTCTCAAACGGGATACGGAGTTTTACCTGCAGCAGTACCTGCAGCAGGAGCTTGACCGGTATGCCGTTCTGGTGAAGATCGAGAACTCCCCGACGATCGGGGCTGCCATCGCGGGACTTTCCGTGTGAGCGATGTGTTTTCCCCAGAGACGCGAAGCCGCGTGATGGCTTCCATCCGGGGAAAGAACACCAAGGAAGAACTGTGCGTCCGACGCTTCCTGTTCCGACAGGGGCTTCGCTTTCGCGTCAATGATTCACGGCTTCCGGGCAAACCGGACATCGTGCTTCCCAAGTACCGGACGGTGGTGTTCCTCAACGGATGCTTCTGGCACGGGCATGGGTGCGCTGCGTTCCGTATGCCATCCACCAACCGGGAGTTCTGGGAAACCAAGATCCGGCGGAACAAGGAGCGGGACGAACGAAACGTCGCCCGGCTCCTGTCCATGGGCTACCGGGTGATCGTCGTCTGGGAATGTGAGCTGCGAGGGAAACAGAAGCGGGAAGCGACGCTGAACGGACTGCTCAACGAAATCTGGGACGCGTAGGTCACGACGATTCCTTGTCCGCGGCCTCAACCATCCCCCGGTGCCAGGCGAGGAGCCAATCATGTCGGCTCTTGTCATCCCCTTCGCTGTCGGCAAGCACCCGGAACACCGGTTCCGTACCGCTGGGCCGCATCCAGATGAACGCGCATTCCACCCCGTACTTGTCGGTGAACACCGCTTTCCATCCCCCTTTGTACGGAGCATGACGGTATTCCTCCCCGAGGCCTTGGACGCACCGTGTCCCTTCCATCTGGTATACCGTCCAGCCGTACAGCCCCCATCGGTCTCTGAGTTCCTGTTTCTTTTCCTCCACTTCCTTGAGAAAGCGTTTCTCATAGGCGTTCTTCAACGCGCGGGGATCGGCATGGACGTGCATCAGCCCATCCGGGGCGAACGCGCCGGTGGTGGTGAACACCGGAAGGGCGCGGAGCGCCGCACCAATGGAAACCACTCGTGGCTCGTCCAGTTTGTTCAACCGGCACCACAGGCGGAGGATACGAGGATCACCCAACAGCTTCAGCAGCGTGATGATGGTGTTCATTGGATCGCGCACCCGTGCGGGGAACGTGATGTTCCCGCCATTGGATCCTTCTCCCAGGATCTTGACCAGGTAGCCTTGTTCGCGGAGCTGGTCGGCAAGCTGCACGACATTCGCTTCCCCCACTTCGCTGCGATGCACTTCGCAGTCGAAACCGTCGGCGATCCGGTCGATGCGTAGCGATGTCGGACCGTTGACGGCGATGGCCAGCTTTGCGTCGGGATGGTCCTGCCGCATTTCGCTGAGGGTGATCATCGTCACCAGGGCGAACACTTCCTGGGCGTCAGGGACGACCACTTTGCGGCGGACGCTGTCCTGGCAGACGATGTTTCCCCGGTCGCCATCATTATCCGGAACATATCCCAGCACAAACGTTGGGTCTTGCTTGTGTTTGGATTCAAGCCCTTTCCGGCATGTTTCCAGGTTCTTGCCTTCCGGAACGATTCCATGGGCGATTTTGCCGGGATGGTCGTTCATCGTCGAAAGGGAGAGTCCGATTTCCCTGAGGAACGTGACATCAATGCTGTCGGCACGGGCGCTGCCGTTGAAGTCGGCAAGAATCCCCAGCGGGCGTGCCTTGATGGCCGAGGAAAGCTTTTCCACCGTGGTGTTTCCCGTCTCCAGCAGGAATGCCTTGTAGACGGACAACGCTTCATGCTTGATATGATCGACGTTGCGGAGGATCGCCAGCATGGTGGTGGGCTTGATGGTTGCGGAAAGCCTCTGGACCCGCGCGATGTTTTTTCCGTCAGACGCCATGGTGCGCATCCGGTCGGCGAACACTCCGGTGATGGATCCGGGGTATACCCCGCCGTCCGCACCGAATTTGATGCCGTTGTGACCGATGGGATTGTGGCTGGCGCTGATGTAGAAGAACGCGTCCCCTCCATTGGCTCCTCGGAGATTGTACGCCATGATCTCAGGAGCGGCGGCGATGAACAGGTACCGTACGGCAACGCCTTTGGCAAGGAACATGCGGATGGCGATGTCGGCGATGGCCGGTCCGGTGGGTCGGGCGTCCACACCGACCAGCACGGTCGGCTGTGGTTTGGTCGCCAGGAGATGGTCGGCGAGGATCAAAGCGGCGTAGGCGGCAAGCACGGCGTCGGCATGGGAAATCAACGGGGTGTCATCTTCGCCATCTCCGCTCTGGGCGAACACCTTCCGCCAACCGGAGGCGGAAAGAATCATCTGGGAAAGCGCCGTAGATACGGCTTCTTCGGTCGGCAACTCTCCGGAAAACGGATCGATTTCATTGTCCGCGATGGGATGTCCGGTACGGTCATCATATACCAGCATGGCATGCTCCTGTCATGATCCCACGTTACCACACTTGCCCCGATTGGAAAACGGGTGTACTGTTTTGCCATGCCGAAACGGTGCGCCATTCTGACCGATCTCACCTCCCTCGGGTCATGCTCCATGACGGTGATGACCAGTGCCCTGGAGTTGCTGGGAATCGAGGCGTGCCCGCTTCCCTCCGTCATCGCATCCGTCCCTGCCCGTGGGTTTTCCGACCGGTTCTCCCACGACCAGACCGATGCGTTCACCGGGGTGCTGGAGCATTGGATCCGGATGGGCTTCCCTCTGGACGGGGTGATCTCTGGACGGTTGGCGTCCCTTCCCCAGGTGGAGGCGACGGCATCACTGCTGGACGCAAACCCCCAAGCCCTCTGCTTCTGCGATCCTTCCGTAGGGGAAGGAGCGTGGAAGGACGAGGTGTGGAGTGCCGTGCTCCGGATGATCGCCCCACGCGCGTTCCTGTTTTCCCCCAGCGAGGAGGAGGCGCGGAAGATCCTCTCCCTGGATGGTTCGTCAGAATCTGCTTGGTGTGACCGGTTGCCCGGAATCCACCGGTTGGTCACCGGCATGCATGGGCCGGATGGATGGGGTGTGGCGTTGGATGGGCAGATGCTTCCCACCCCTCGGTTTCCAGGGGCCGTTCCTGGCGCCGGGGATCTGTATGACGCGATCATCGCTGCTCTGGTGTTGCGGGGGGGAAGATCTTTCTTCCGCCGTCAAAATGACGGGAACCCTGGTGTTCCTTGCCGTGGAGCGGACGGTGCAGGATCGGAAATGGGGCGTTGACGTCACTTCGATCCGCAAGGAGCTGGCGGCGATATGAAACGGATTCTGGTGGTCGCAGCAAGCGCGATGGAACGGAACGGAGTGACCGATTTGCCGTCCTCGGTGGTGGGTGTCGGTAAGGTGCAGAGCGCCGTACGGACTTTGGAAGCGATCCAAACAAACAGTCCTGACCTGGTGGTCTGCGTCGGTTTCGCCGGTGCGCTCTCAGCGGATCTGAATATCGGGGATGTCGTGGTCGGCACTACCGTCTGTCAGTACGATATCGATCTAACTGCTTTCAAACTAAAGCGTTGTACGGTTCCGACCGGGGAAGGCATGCATTCGTTAGGAATCCTTTCTTTATGGGATGACCCACGTGTGGAAGGCAAACGGGGCCCCTTGGGTACCGCAGATCGTTTCGTCACCCCCGCGTACCGGAAGGACCATCCGTTTGTGACGGAGGAGCTGGGGGTCATCGCCTGTGATATGGAAAGTTATGCCGTCGCCTATGCGGCAAGCCGTCGGAACATCCCCTGCATGGTCGCCCGGGTGATCAGCGACGACTGGGAGGG